>NZ_JABXWD010000211.1 GCF_019173545.1 Candidatus Magnetobacterium casense
CTCCGCATCCACCGCCAAGTCTCATACCACCTATCAGTAAACGCTTGCTGCCATAGGAATACAGATAGGGGCTCAGGTCTACCGTGTATAGGTGACAGTAATTGGGGGCGGCATAGTACCTCAGATACGGAAGGGCATTTTTAGGTATAAAGGCCCACAACTCTTCACCTAGTACGATGCTGTCCTTTCCGCCAACTGTAATTTGAGCCTTGTTGGTGCCGGAGAGACCCGTGGAGCTTAGTTGTCCGATCTTGAAGGCATGGAGCATTCCGTCGTTGGCGCCCACAAAGGCAACGCTGTAATCGCTGTAGGTGTTGTTATACTTTACGATCTGGGGGGTGGAGTATATGATGTCCCCCAGTTTCCACGGGGCTGTTATTGTGGGATCGACGGGGTTTGTCAGCGGTAACGTCCTGCTTCTGTACTCGGCGTAATCGGTACCGATCATGTAGTTGATGAGCCTGTCTGCCTGCGTGGCATCGGCGGCGTTTACAAAGCCATCGCTGTTTAAGTCTGCACCAAGGTAGCTGCCAAAGCCGGCCTTGTTGGCCGTCGTGAAGGTCATAAAGGTCCCGCCGGCTGCCTTGGGATAAGTGCCGCTGCTGTCATTTACAAGTATCTTCCTTGCAGTAGACCTCTTGAACAATATCTTGCCGGCCTCCCACACCATTTGTACATCATCAAGCAATTTATCAGGAAGCTGGGTGTTACCTAGCCCGTCTCCGTCCGTATCTGCCCAGCTATGAACGACCAGTTGATTGCCGGTAAAGTCAAAGCTGACGATATTATCGGTTTGCAGGTTAAGGATGTTGTCTGCCGTGGTCTCCTCTCGCAGATTGCCATAATTGTTCACAAGGTCTTCATAGTACCAGAGGTTGTTTATATAGCCAAGCCACGACAGCGTGGTGATACTTGGCGGTGTTGTGATGTCAAAGTCCTGACTTGGATAAAACACCGCCTGCAGGACATTTGCCCCCTCTCGTGCCTTTTCACCCAGGACGGAGGCCGCCGTTCCTGATGCTGCTTGTTTTACAATGTTTTGGAGTATCGCCTGTATGGACCCCTGTAAGGCATATCCATCGGAGGCGTCATAGTAATTAGCTGGGGTGTAGGCGACCGTATCGGTAGTCCAATCCGCATAGGGGGCTGTTGTGCCGGGGCTTGTGTGTGTGCCGCTGTAGGCAAAGCTGCCGTTAATGGCTGCGTATTTAAGGAGGGTCGCATTAGTTCCAAAGGCAAAGACCGTGTACAGATTCAACGACTGAGTACCTGTGAGGCCTGGTCTGATGTCGTTGGTGTGCATGTAATAAGCCACATCCTCAAGACCTCCTTGGGCGCCAGTTGCGTCATAATCAACCACGGAGGCCGAAAAAGGACCTGCCGCAAGACAGGCACACTCATTGCTTGAACTGTCACCGCACGTTGACGATGACGACCCTGATGTGGCGTAAGGTTCGCAGTTGTAGCTCGTCTTGCCTCTTACGTAATCGGTCAGGGTTGAAGGTATGTTGCCATCTCTGGTGGGCAGACCATCCGTTATCAACAGCACATAACTCTTGGCGCATGGCGCATAGACGGAGGCCCCTGTTGCATCAGTGAAGCCGTTGTACGGGTCAGCGGCGGCGCTTATTGTATAATCCCCGCTATGATACTGTGGTCCCGTCCCTCCGTTACCTGAGCCATGGGTGCCTCCCACGGCCGACGCCGTCTGGGCAAAGTATCCAACCACAGACCAAAGGGTCTCGGCAAGGGGCGTATAACCACCAGGTGTCATCTGATTTATCGAATCAACAACGCTTGTGTAATTGTTGTTGGCGATATTTATATTCACCTGTCCGCCCTCATAGGTAGAGTCGTAATAAGTAAGACCCCATCTTGCCTTATTGCCAATTGCCTGTATGGCGCCCAGGGGAGTAACGACCCTTGCCTGTACCCTCCATTTGAAAGAGCTGCTTGCGTTGTCGTAGAAATAGGGTATATCCGTATAAGTTGCACTTGCGCCATCAACCCTGAAGGTTATTGGAGTTGGGGGCGTGCCTGAGGCACTGAAGCAAGTGCCGTCATCAATATAAGATGTGCTTGAGGAGCTGACGTCACAGTACTTGTTTTGACCGCCGGAACTTGTGCCACGCCATATTCTATAGGTGGTTGCCCCGCTGACGCTACTCCATGAGAGGTTTATCTTTTTATTCGAACTAGTCGTGGCCTTTGATTTTTCATTTGAAGCAACGCTACAACCGGTGGCATCACATGCAGATACCTTATAGTAGTAAGTAGTGCTTGCAGCAAGAGAGCCTCCGCTTGAATTGGTTGGAGTGTTCAGTGTTGGAGCGCTAATGGCAAGGCTACAATCATGCCCCGTACTGCTCAGGGAGGTGTAGTTTCCGGGATTACATATGTTTCTGTAAAAGTCCTGACTACCATAATCGGCATAGACCCTGCTGTAGCCTGATGGTTCAGCAACGTAACTGGCATGTGATGTGGTGGTCATGACTTTCCCTCCGGTGAGGACCAGCTTTGCCACATCGGTTCTATTCATCGTCATCCAGTTCAGGAAATTGCCGTCCCATTCCGTTGAGGTCTTTGCCCGTGAGCCTTTTGTGGCAGTTGGGTAAAACTTGTCATTGGTAAAACCGGAGGTTCCACCGCTACCGGTGTATTCATACCAATAAGCAGGGTCAAACAGGCCAAAGTATTGGGTATTGGTATCAAACCCCGAGCAGGGATTGCTTGAACTTGAACAGTCGTTTGAACCACCGGCATCACGGTAAGCAGGATTACTAAGCATACTGCCGGAGTTATCGAGGATAATCATTATATTGGGTGGGAAGTTGCCCGTAACAAATGGCGGTGTGGAACAGTAGGTTGACATGCCGGCGGGTGGGGCGTATGTCGGTGTTGGCGTCGGTGTTGGTGTTGGCGTCGGTGTTGGTGTTGGGGTCGGTGTAGGCGTCGGAGTTGGTGTAGGTGTCGGCGTTGGAGTCGGCGTTGGGGTTGGTGTGGGAGCAACTGTAAAATTGGCAGTTGCAGACTTGTCGTAATTTACGTAAATGGAACACGTTGGCGAGGTTCCTGAGCAACCCCCGGACCAGTTTGAAAAGACGTATCCGGCCGCCGGGGTTGCGGTCAGGGTCACGGTAGTAGCACTCCACCCATAATCATGGTGACAATCACCTCCACAGTTAATGCTGCCGGGTGAGCCTGTTATGGTACCACCGGCAGTTGGTGACTTGTACACATTCAGGTCATAACCTGCCTCACTTATAGCAGGAAAAACAATGGCAGTGATCAACAAAATACCCAACCATAGCGCCTTGGCGGCTATGGTATGTCTTAACCTTCCAGATACTGAATCTCGTATCATCATCTTATCCTCCAATTTTATATCCAGGTTGTTCATTGCTGTTCCTGATATAGGAACACATTGGTAACAACACCCGATGCGTCAATGGCGAGCTTCACCTTCTTGCCTTTTTTTATGTCGGAGATAGAGACAGGCGTGTCATTTATCGTTGTAAACACTGCCCTGTCGATATTGAACTGCGTCTCTCCTATCACTATATATTGGGGATAACTATAAGACACCTCATGAACAACGCCTGAGACGTCTCTCTCCTGAGCAGGTTGTGTATTTGTCCCCGTATTGCCGGAATAAGCGTTCTTTTTCAATCCGCCACCGGCATACACATTACTTGCAGTCATTGCCATGACAATGGCTGCGGCTAATAATAACAATATCCTTCTCATAGGTATATTCCTCCTTGTTATATCTTGTATTTGTCTGCTGTCTCTTTCCATGCTTATAGCATATACATATTTGCGTGAAAAAATCGTGAAAGTTAATTTGACAATGTCAGATTATAGAAAAATAGGGATTGTCTGAACCATGATTACGCAGATTAAAGGATTTACAGGAAAAAAGAATAAGGTCTGCTCGAACATAAATCCTGATAATCCCAATTGTTGGACAGCTCCTTACAGGCGCCTGGCCGTTAAGTGAGATTTGCTTCCTACGGTCGCAGGCGTGGTTCAGACAATCTGACGTCGCACAACAGCCCCCGCAGGCGGCATGAGCCAAAGGCCGGGTCATAGGGTGGGGAGTCATCCGTCAGGAGGTTGGCATTGGCCTGCCACAGGGCATCGGTGTCAAATAACCGCTCCGGAAACCACCACCCATGCTCTGCGCTAACCACGTAGGGGGCAATGTCCTCCGTGACCTCGGCAAACACGGTGATCTGACCGCGCCTGGTGCAGACAAGCACCTCATCGCCATGCCGGATGCCACGCTCCCTGGCTGCTGAGGTGTGTATCTGCACCTGTGGTCTTGGACGCAATTTGCGCAGGGATTCAATCTGTCTGTGTTCGCTGTGAAAGAACTCGACCCGGCGACTGCCCGTTATAAGAACCAGCGGATACTCAGCAAGCAGCTCAGGGGATGCCTCCGGTCCCTCGGGTGGTTCCACGTGTGATGGCAGGGGGTCGTAGCCCATTCGTTTGAGCGAAGCGCTGTAGAGTTCCACCTTCCTTGAGGGCGTCCTGAAGCCATTTTCACGGTACTTGTGATACCTGTGTGGGGGACATATATAAATCGCCTCTGCTGCCTTGTCAAAGTTTATCCCAAGGGGTTTTAACTGGTAGTCAAAGACGTCCTTGAAGCCTACCTCGCTGCCTGGCAGGTGCAGGCGCCTGCTGAGTTCGTCGATGATCCACTCATCCTGGCGGCAGTGCGGTGTGTCTACGACGGCAGACTGGGCAAAGACAAAGTTTTCCGCCACCAGCGGGACTCCCATGAGGTGGTCTATTTCCGTCCAGAAGGCGGCAGGTAAGACATAATCGGCCTGCAGGGCGGTGGGCGTCATAAACAGGTCTGTCACTACCATGAGGTCAAGTTTTCTGATACCCTCAAGCACCCTCTTTGGATTAGCCAATGTCAACAGCGGATTGCTGCCAAAGACCAGCAGTCCACTCACCCTGTAGGGGACACCGTCGTTGATGGCATTAAATATGCTAGGGATGTGTGCCGATGGCATGTAGGCGCGCCATCCGCCAAGGAGCTTGAAGGCTTCGGCCCCGATCCGTTTTTTTGCCTGTTCCGGCGGGAGTTTGTCCTTGAGCAGGGGGTAGGCCCTGAGGACATTCATGCCGAGGATATCGCCCCCGGGGACGTCTATGTTGCCCGTGATGGCACGCAGGATGGCTACCGCCCTGACGTTCTGGAGGCTGTTGGAGTTCTGCTCCAGGCCAAGCCCCCACTCCAGCACCGCCGGCCTTAAGCGGGCATACAGGCAGGCTGCCTCCTCGATATCTGCGGCACTCACACGCGTGATGCCGGAGGCCCACTGTGGTGTAAATGCTGCCGTGTGGTCTCTGAGTTCGTCAAAGCCGACCGTGTGGTTGTCGATGAAATCTGCGTTGTAGAGGCCCTTGGCAATTATAACGTTTATCATGGCCAGGGCGAGGGCGGCATCCGTGCCGGGTCGTATGGGTAACCATATTTTGCACTTCTTTGCGGTCTCAGAGCGGCGGGGGTCAACGGCGATCGTCATACAATCGTTTCTCAACGCCCTGAGCAGGGCCGGGGCAAGCTCTGCATCGGCGCTTGACACCAGGGGGTTGTGGCCCCAGAACAGTATGCACTCAGGTTTTTTGTCGCCATAGTAGTCGGCCACCGGAAAGCCGCCATAGGTGAGATGGCTGACGGTTATCCGCGGGATAAAGCACTGCGCCAGACCCGGTTCATACCAGTTGGGGGTGCCAAGGGCATTTGCAAACCTCACCACGTGCATGTAGTGATGTCTGCCCGTCCCCTGGCCGATGACAATTGATTCTGCACCGTGTTGTATTCTGAGGTCATCTATCTTTTGTGCGATCTCATCGAGTGCCTCCTGCCAACTGATTTTCTGCCAGAGTCCTTGGCCGCGCTGTCCCTTACGTTTAAGCGGGGTTGTCAGACGTTGAGGGTGATTGGCGATGTCGGCGGACTTCAGGCCCTTTATGCACATCCACCCCCGGCTGATTGGCGATTGTACGTCACCTTTGACCCGTAAAACCCTCCTGCCATCACTGTATACGATGGCTCCACAACCACCGTGGCATACCCGGCAGATGCTCCTGTGTGTGGTAACGCCCACCTGCATAGCTCC
>NZ_JABXWD010000212.1 GCF_019173545.1 Candidatus Magnetobacterium casense
GAAGGGGTCAAGGGGGCTGGCCCCCTTGCGGGGGGTTCTAAAGGGGGGCGGAGCCGCCCCTTTCTTTCTTTTCTTAGGGGTGAACTATTGTTATACATATTTATGCTCTTTTGCTTACTTGTCTGACCTTTTTTTAACGGATATCCCTAACGATCGGGAAAATGCAATCAAAGAGTTAAGCGCCTTATCAAAATCGTAATCATTTATCTGATTCTCAATATCAATCAGCTCATCAAACTTGCAATGCCCTGTCAACGCCCCCTTGAGGGTCTGCAGTTGCGCAAACGATTCCGAATCGCCCTCTTCAAGCAACAACGCCAGCTTCCCTAATGAGGTCGTTACCGTTTCGTTCTCTCTGATGTCCACATCAACCGTACAAGCAGCAGGCGCCTGCGTAACGGCAGGAGGTGTCGTGGCATCAAGCCGATACAGTTCCGTTATAACATCATCGAGCGCCTTCTGAAACGCTCTCAATAGTGATGTCAGGTCAGGGATGTGTTCAACACCGTCCTTGAGCGCCTTGTCCAGTTGCCGCGAAACTGTGTGAAGTTCGATGGCGCCAATGGTACCGGCTACTCCAGCCAATGTGTGAACCAACCTGTAAACTGATTCATAGTCTTTATTTTCCAGTCCGTTGTAAACAGTCGTGGCGCTATCACCGTATTTATCACGAAACTCCCTGAGTATCTTGAGATAAAGAGCGCTATTGCCGCTCAATCTCTCCAGACCGACACGAATATCGATCCCTTTGAGATTGGCCGGCAATCCTGCGTTGTCAGCTTCGGTTGATTTTTTATCGGGTATTGACAGTGGCAGGGCATCTTTCGCCTCCCCGGGTTTGAGCCACTTCAGCAGGGTAACGTAAAGCCCTTTTGGCTGTATTGGCTTACCGACATGGTCATTCATACCCGCGGCCAGACATTTCTCCCGCTCTCCTGCTAGGACGTTAGCGGTCATGGCTATAATTGGCAGGTCTTTAAACTCCTGTTGTTGTCTTATCCTTCTTGTAGCCTCATAGCCGTCTATCCCTGGCATCTGGATATCCATCAGCACGACATCAAACGAGGTCTTTGTAACGGCCTCCACTGCCTCTACGCCGTTGTTGGCAATGTCTACTATAAATCCTTTGCTCTGTAGCAGTTCCACTGCAACCTGTTGGTTGATTTCGTTGTCCTCTACCAAAAGGATGCGTGCCCCTGCCAGTTTTTCGATTCCCTCTACTGCCACTTCTGCATTGGGTGGCATTACCATGTATCGGGCGGCATCCTCACCAACAACCGACAAGATAGTCTCAAACATCAGCGATAAACTAACCGGCTTTATAAGGATGCCATCAAGGTGGGCGTCCTTGGCCGCATGCATGACCTCTTCCCGTCCGTATGCGGTTACCATAATAACCTTTGGAGGCTTGTCAGGGATGAGTCTGTTGATCTCCTGTGCCGTTGTGATGCCGTCCATATCGGGCATCTTCCAGTCAATGAATATCATATCGTAGGGGGTATCCATCGAACGCTTTAACTCGGCCAGGGCCTCTATACCCGATGACACGGGCGTTACCTTGAATGAGAAGGATTCCAGCGCATCTGTAAGTATATCACGCGATGCGGGGTTGTCATCGGCCAGGAGGACCCGCATGCCTACGTATTTGTCCGAGGGCAGACGGAAGCGGCGTCTTTCAGGGTTTTGTCTGGCAAACAACGCAGTGAATTGAAAGTTTGACCCCCTGCCGGGTTCACTCTCCACCCATATACGACCGTTCATCATCTCTGTCAGACGTTTGCTTATGGTTAATCCCAGGCCGGTGCCACCGTACTTTCTACTCGTTGAGGTATCGGCCTGCGTAAAGGGTTGAAACAGAGCGTTTATCTGTTGCTGGGTCAGCCCTATGCCGCTATCCTTTACCGAAAAGTGCAACTGCACCGTTTCGGCAGTTACCTCCTCGGACTCAACGGCAATAATAATTTCACCCTTTGTCGTGAATTTAACGGCGTTGTTGGAGAGATTCAACAATATCTGCCCCAGGCGCAAGGGGTCTCCAACAAGTGCCAACGGGACATCCCTGGCTACGGAGAAGCAAAATTCAAGCCCCTTTTCTTCGGTCTTGAGCGTAATCAGATTGGAGATATTGTGCAGCACCTCATCCAGGTGAAAGGGGATATACTCCATATCCAACTTGCCCGCCTCGATCTTTGAGAGGTCCAGGATGTCATTTATAATCCCCATCAACGTATGGGCCGAGGTGTTAATTTTTGCCAAATAGTCTAATTGCTTGTTGTTCAGTTCCGTCTTGAAGGCGAGAGAGAGCAGGCCTATGATGCCGTTCATGGGTGTGCGTATCTCATGGCTCATGTTGGCAAGGAAATCGCTCTTGGCATGATTAGCGCGTTCTGCTTCTTTTTTTGCCTTCACAACCATTTCATTGGCGACTTGTAATTCCTCGGTACGGGCGTTTACCATAATTTCGAGTTCTTCGCGCCGCCTTAGCATTTCCATGCTCGACCTCCTTAGTCTGATGTTGGCAGATAACAGCAACAGTATCACGGTGATTGTTATTATCAGAAGCTCTATGGCTATATTAAAATATATCTTTTTATACAGACCATGTATCTCGGAAAAGAGATAAACGTTCCAATCATTATCGTCTATATGCAGCGCTGTTACCACGTACTGCACGGAGTGCAGCGTTACAACGGTAATCCCCCTGAAGCTAGTCTCATCTTGAATTGGAAGCGTGGACAGCTCTGCACCGGTATATTGTTTACTGGCTCTTATTTCGGCTATTGTTTCTTCTGACAGCTTTTGCACCGTGTTGAATGTATAGCTTTTATCGCTTGATACAAAGATGACGCCATTTTTATCCGCAACAAACAACTTCCCGCTGATTTCCTTCATATTGGGTTTCATGATATCCAGAGAGCTCTTTACTACTACAACGCCTATAATCCTGTTGTCTTTCTTAACGGGGTAGGAAACATAATAACCTGGCACCTTTGACGTAACCCCGATTGCAACGTACCTTCCCACTCCGCCCTGGATTGCTTGTTTGAAATATGGCCTGAATGTGTAATTATTACCAACAAGGGAGCCGGGTGTGTTCCAGTTGCTTGACGCAATTGTAGTTCCATTACTGTTAATAACGTAAGAAAATTCGGCGCCTATTGCGGCGTTAAATTGCTCAAGGTAGCTATTGATCATTTCAGTGGTTGCATGGTTGTCGAGAAAATCTATAATCAGATTGCTCTCTGCCAAGATTTTGGGATAGACCAAATAGTTGCTGACCTTGTTTGTAAGGTAGGTATTGTACACGTCAAGGTATTGGGTGGCTTCCTTCTTGATATTATAGAGGACTATTGCCTTGGTCCACTCAACCGTAAAATATAAAATTATGGCAACAACACATAGCGTAATGATAACAACGCCAAGGCGTTTTACGTTAGCAAAAATTTTCATAGAAGTGTTATTTTTTTCCTAACCTCTGAAGCGTTACAATTACTTCAACTGCTCTTTTGCACTAACCCATTGCCCATCCTTGATGACTTTAATGAACGCCGGTTTGAGGCAATCGCCGTATTTATCGAAATACGTATTTCCCGTAACCCCCTTGTATGCCTTTTGCGGGGAGTTGAAGGCGGCCAGGATTTGTTTGATCTTTTGGCGGTTGTTGCCGGCTTGTGCGATGGTCTCTGCGGCTATGCCAACGGCGTCATACGTGTTGGCGGCAAACCAGTTGGGTTGTTTGCCGAATTTTTTGGTGTAGGCATTGATAAAGTCCTTTGCCTCTGTCCCTGCGGCCTCGGCCAGAAACGGGGTTGTTACCAACAGGCCCTCGGCGTTCTTGTTTTCGAGCATGATGGCATCATCGAGGCCGTCGGCACCAAAGAAATGCACCTTCATACCCAACTTTAGGGCCTGATTTATGATGAGCGAACCCTGCGGGGCATAGCCGGGGATAAAGAGTGCATCGGGTTTCATTATCTTGAATTTGGCCAGTTGTGGGGTGAAATCGGTTGTGGCCGATGTATAGGCCTCCTGTCCGATGACCTTCAGGCCGCGCTTTTTTGCCTCTTCCACAAATGCGGTCTTAAGACCCGTTGAGTAATCGTTGGTTTCGTAAAAGACGACTACCTTTTTCCACTTCATTGCCTCTGCGGCATAACGGGCCAGGAATGCCCCCTGGAACTCGTCCTGGTAGACGTTTCTGAAGTAGTATCCGCCGCCGGATTTTCCGATCGTAGGGTTTGTAGATGCCGGTGTGATGGCGGCAAGCTCGGCCTTCCTGTAGATGGGCAGAGCGGCCAGCGTGGCCGATGAACAAAGATGTCCGACAACGATGACAACGCCTTTGTCGTTGGCCAGCCTGGTTGCTACGTTAGAGGCCTCCTTGGGTTCGCACAGGTCATCTTCGAGGCTGATGTTCAGTTTTTTGCCGTTGATCCCACCCTTGGCGTTGATCTCTTCCGCCTTTAGCAGGGCGGCATTTTTCACGCCCTCCCCAAAGGATGCCAACGATCCCGTGTAGGGCGAAACCACAGGTATCTTTACGCCTTCCTGAGCCGGAAGCTCTGAACAAAGCAGGTTGAAAACAAGCACTACCAATATTAATAATCTCATAAATATCATTGGATATTATTGTATTAGGATTGATAGAATTTAGTCAACACCTTTCTTTCTTTAATTGGGTGAATTACGCTATAGTTACTTTATGCTCTTCTGCTTGAGTCCCCTCAATGGGGAGCGTTAAGCACGGCCTTTCAGGAGACTTTTTCTAAAAAAAAGCATAAAGCCCGATATCAGAAATTGTAGTTCCATGTCCATGATCTGATCATCGATCTCTGCCACTTCCGCAGACGATAGGGGATGATTGCCGTCAAGGTTGTAGCGTTTTATGATCAGTCGTACAATTTCCAGGACGGTGTTGTCTGCATTTTCGCTTACCCGCCTTAGATCGTCAATGGCGTCCGTGCTCATACCAAGTGCGATATTGCAGTGGGCGATTAGCAACAGGTAGAACTGATTGCGTATGTCTGAAATTTGTACGACGTGTTTTTTCAGCGCATTGAGGGCGTCACCAAACCTTTTGCCCTTCATTTTGGCAAGGGCAAGTGCACTGGCAAAGTAATCCCTGCTCGCAGGCCACTTCACATTGTCTGCTCCGTACTGCAAACGTCTGATCGCTTCGTCAAGCTCTCTGCCTTCTTTGAGATACGACATTGCTACTATGTGGTATCCTGTCCATTCATCTTTAGTCACAGGGGTTTCTATAATCAGAGATTCACGCAGCTCGGCATGTCTGTTTGACACAAGCAGTAGCCCCGCACGGCCATTTTTTACTGCTGCATTCGTCGGGAATAGCGCCACCGCTTCGTCATATGCGCTCAAGGCCTTATCAAAAGAACCCGTATTTTTAAAAAGTTCAGACCGTAAAGTCCAAATAAACGTATATTTTATACCCAGAAGAGTTGCATAATCAAGCAACCTCTCTGTCAAGTCCCATTTATGACTACGCATTGCATGAGTAGCAAGATTATAATAAGTCATGACCAGGAACTGACTCCCTCCATTATTGAGATTGTAATCGCTTATATCGTAAAGATATATTTCAAGGTTTTTGTTGTTTTTTTGCGATATGATCTGTTTTATATAATTTATTTTTTCATCAACTATACCTTTAACCTCACGTTGATTTATATGCCGATTTATATATTGTGGCGTATTTTCGTTATAAGTCCTTAATCAGTGCTTCAATCGGGTCAATATCACCAACCACATCACCCCCTGCACCTGCCTTGACCACCGGGATGAGGGCAGCCCTCATGTCATACAGCAAGACCACAATCCCCTTGACCTGCTCATTCAATTTCCTGCTCTTGCGAACACTTGAAATTATATCGTCAATGACGCTCACGTCCACGGTCATCACGGCGTGTACGAAGTCGGCAAATATGCCGTTTATAAACAAGACCCCTTCGGCGTGTTTAACCTCATCCTCACCGTCTATCCTGCGGGCGGCAACGTCATCCCAGATAGCACGCACCTGCCCGATGACAGGCTGTGAGCGCAAGACCTCTTCATAGACGGATAGCGTCAACATGGCCCCCATGCGCCTTGATATCT
>NZ_JABXWD010000213.1 GCF_019173545.1 Candidatus Magnetobacterium casense
GAACCGTCAAATACGCCTAAACCTAAGAAATTAACACTAAAAGACTTGGAGGTACTGGAGGTATCATGCTTAACTTAACACCTATGGGGCGGAGCCGCCCCTTTCTTTTTTTGTATCGTATGCAATCGAATGGGTTACAAAGTGACTCACGATGGCTTCGACCATGGCCTGTACCGTGGCCTTTTTTGGCATGATCTGCACGGTAAATCCGGCCTTTGTTATAGCCTTCTCCGTGACAGGGCCAATGGCTGCAATGGTGATATCTTTAAACTGTCTGAGGTGTTCCTCATCCAGAGCCTCTATCAAGTAGTTAAACGTTGCCGCACTGGTGAATGTTGCCACGGTGAGCTTGCCCTCTCTGAGGAATCGAACGAGGCGCTTGATGTGTCCCTCGTGTTTGACAGCCCTGTAGGCAGTGGGTGTATCTATGTACCCGCCCAGTTGCCTGACCATATCGGGAAATACCTCCCTGGCCTGTTGGGCACGCGGCAGCAACAACCGCAGACTGGCAATGTCTATGTTATCAGCCCTCGCCTCAGTGAACATCTTTATAAGCCCCTCGGCGTTGAACTCATCGGGGACGGCATCTACCCTGCAACCATACTCCCTGATAGACTGTGCGGTCTTTTCCCCTATGGCACATATCTTTAGGCCCCTGAGGTCCCTGATGTCCTTGCCACAGTGCAGCAGCCTCTGCAGGAAGAACTTAAAGGCATTGGCGCTAGTGATAATCAGCCAGTGATAGCCCTCTACCACGTCAATGCATCGGTCGAGGTCGTCGTAGCTCTCCGGGGGAATCGTCTTAATCGTCGGGAACTCGTATATTTCGGCCCCCATTAACTCAAGGGGCTCATAGTCTTGCGTATATGGCCTGGTGATTAACACACGCTGCCCAAACAACGGTCTTGTCTCATACCAGTTTAGTTTGTCTCTCAACCCCACCGTCTGTCCGATCACGATGACGGAGGGTGGTTTGATCCCCTTGGCCTTGACCAACTGCGGCAATTGCCCCAACGTCCCTGTCACAGTGACCTGATCGGGTCGTGTGCCCCATCGTATTACGGCAGCGGGGGTTTGTGGGTCTTTACCGTGTTCAATCAAGTGCTCAACGATGCCACGGACATTTCTGACTGCCATCAAAAACACCAGCGTGTCAGGTCCCGTGGCAAGGGCTGCCCAATTAAGCGTGCTATCGGTCTTTGCGGCATCCTCGTTGCCCGTCACCACGGTAAAGGAGGACGAATACCCCCTGTGTGTAAGCGGTATGCCCGCATAGGCGGCAGCAGCAACAGCCGAAGAAACACCCGGTATGACCTCAAACTCGATGCCATGTTCAACGAGCACCTCGGCCTCCTCCCCGCCACGTCCAAAGACAAAGGGGTCACCCCCCTTTAATCTGCACACGGTCTTACCCTCCAGCGCCCTGGCAACGAGCACCCGATTTATCTCATCCTGTGTCAACTCGTGATGTCCACCCCGTTTACCGGCATAGATCAGCTCCGTTTCCTCACCGGCGTAGGTCAATATCTGTGCGTTGATGTGGAAGTCGTAGACGATAGTGTCTGCCTTTTTGATGCAACTCAGGCCTTTCAAGGTAAACAGTCCAATGTCGCCGGGACCTGCTCCCACTATGTAGACCTTACCCGTTGCCATAGACCTCGTCGAGTATCTCTTTTGCCCCGGCCCTGAGCATGTCGTCGGCCAAGGACGTCCCGATAACCTCTTCGGTACCAACGGTGCCCTCGGCATGTCCCCGGATGATAACAACACCATCAACGGAGCCTACCAGGCCGTCGAGTTTGACCGTACCCGAGGCGGTAAAACAGGCGTGTGCGGCAATTGGTACCTGACAGCCACCTGAGAGTTTCTTTAAAAATGCCCGTTCTGCCCTCACGCAGATGGAGGTCACGCTATGGTTCAGCGGCACAAGAAGGGCGTTTATCGCCTCATCGGCCACCCTGCACTCAATCCCCACGGCACCCTGTCCAATTGCCGGCAAGCTCACAGAGACAGGCAGGGCATGTATGGCGGCATCTTCAACGTTGAGCCTCTTTAAGCCGGCAGAGGCCAGGACGATGGCATCAAAAAAGCCCTCGCTTAATCTTCGCAACCTTGTATCGAGATTGCCTCGCAATTGCTCAATCTTCAGGTCGGGTCGTATGCTCAACAACTGACACGAGCGTCTAAGGCTACTCGTGCCAACGACTGCCCCTTCGGCGAGGGCATCAAGGCCTGCTTTGTCGGCTCGCTTGGAGGCCATTACATTGGGCGACAAAACCAGGGCATCGGTGGGGTCCTCACGGTGGCATATGACGCTCAGGTGCAGGCCATCCGGGAACTCCGTGGGAACGTCCTTGATGCTATGGACGGCAATGTCGGACTCGCCACTGAGCAGGGATTCCTCTATCTCCTTGACGAACAGCCCCTTGCCCCCAACCTTGGACAATGGCACGTCGAGTATCTTATCCCCCGTGGTCTTTATCACCTTAAGCTCTACCTCGATATGAGGATAAAGCCCCAGGAGCTGATCCCTGACCCAGTTGGCCTGCCAGAGGGCTAGCTTACTGCCCCTGGTACCTATCACTATCCTGTTGACTTCTATCTTAATTCACCTTTTATGTAGGAGAAGGGAAAAAAGGAGGGCGGCTCCGCCCCCTCCTCAGACCTCCCCCGCAAGGGGACCAGTCCCCTTGACCCCATTATACTTGTTCAATGATTATACACTTTCAACTGCATTAATTATGATTTATATTCCCAGAGGTCTAGCTTATTCCTTATTATATACTCTATGATCATATATACACTCCGCCCCCATGTAAGGTCTCAGTACCTCGGGGACAACGACGGAGCCGTCTTTTTGCTGATAATTTTCCAGGATGGCGGCCACGGTACGTCCGATGGCCAGGGCCGAGCCGTTTAGGGTGTGGACAAACTGCGTGCCCTTTTTGTCGGCCTTTTTAAAACGGATGTTGGCACGTCTGGCTTGGAAATCCTCGAAGTTCGAGCAGGAGGATATCTCCCTGTAGCGGTTCTGCCCGGGCAGCCAGACCTCTATGTCGTAGGTCTTTGACGCCGAAAAGCCCATGTCGCCCGTTGACAGCACTATCACCCTGTGGGGCAGGGCAAGCTGCACCAGGATGTCGCGTGCATCGTCGGTGAGACCTTCCAGTTCCTGATACGAGTCCTCGGGTCTGACAAACTTGACAAGCTCGACCTTGTTAAACTGATGCTGCCTGATAAGCCCCCTGGTGTCCTTGCCATAGGAGCCGGCCTCACGCCTGAAGCACGGCGTATATGCCGTGTAACGCAGGGGCAGGTCCTCATCGGCCAGGATTTCATCCCTGTGCATGTTGGTAACCGGGACTTCGGCCGTTGGCGCCAGATAAAACTCGGGATCGACCACCCTGAACAACTCCTCTTCAAACTTAGGCAACTGCCCAGTACCGATCATGCTTGCGCGGTTGATCAGAATGGGCGGAAAGACCTCCGTATAGCCACGCCGGACGTTGTGCTCAAGCATAAAGTTCATCAATGCCCGCTCAAGCGCCGCCCCGGCCCCACGCATGATCGAAAACCTCGCACCGGCTATCTTGGTGGCACGCTCAAAGTCGATAATGTTGAGGGTCTTTGCGATATCCCAGTGGTTGAGCGGTTCAAAGTCAAACGCCCCGGGCTGCCCCCACGTCAATACCTCGACGTTTGCAGTCTCATCTGCGCCAATGGGGACACTTTCGTGCGGTATGTTGGGGACCAGGAGCAAGGCCGCCATGACCTTCTCCTCTGTGGCGCGCAGACTCTCCTCAAGGCGTCTGATATCGTCAGAGACCTGTTTCATGGCCTCTTCCATAGCGGAGGTGTTGGTCTTTTGTTTCTTGAGTCGCCCGATATCTTGCGAAACAACATTGCGCCTGTTTCTGAGGCCGTCAAGCTCCTGCTGAACCTGCCGCTGTTGCAGGGCAAGAGCCGCTATGCCTTCGACAGAGATATCAGAGTTCCTGTTCTTGAGCGCCTGTATCACTGCATCAGGCCTGTCCGTTATAAACCGTATGTCAAGCATCTCTTGTCACTCCTGTTTATCATTGCACTACTATAACATAACAGGCTGGAAAAAAAGGAGAGATGTTGCAAGAAATTTTTTCACGAAAAATATACGGTGCATGTTTGCAGACTTATAGCAGATTTCGATTGGATTAAATACAAAACACACGGCATTTTTACGGGGGCAAGGGTTGTTAATCGTCATTCAGGAGGTTCTTTTTCTAAGTTGAGCGTTAAGCATTTCGGCATATCGGTTGATCTTTTTAAGATACTCTTTTTGTAGTTCAGTGGAGGTTTCAGAGAGGGCTTGCCTGGTAGTTTCAAGAATTTCATTAACAAGTCTGACATTTTCTTTGTTCAGTTCCTCTGCGGCTTTATTTTTGGTTATCGCATCGCTTTTCATCTGCCTCGATGTCGATACACTCACCTTATGCTTATACAGAGCCATTTCAATGCCTGAACGCAGGTCACGCTCGTGAAACGGCTTTAGAATGAACCCGAAAGGTTCCGTCAACTTGGCTCGTAACAGGGTGTTATCATCGGAGTTCGCCGTAAGATATATCACGGGGACCCTGCCCTCCTTCTGTATGGCCTGAGCGGCCTCTATGCCATCCATGTCTCCTTTTAGCCTTATATCCATCAGCACTAAATCGGGATGCTTATCCTTAGCCTCTTTAATGGCCATCTCACCCGTTGATACCACTGCACAGACAGCGTACCCAAGCCTTTGAAGTCTGGTCTGTATCTCTAATGCAACAATGCCTTCATCCTCTACAACCATGATCCTGACCTTGTCTGCTTTTTCGTCAGAGAGACCTTTAACGGCCTTATAAAATTCACATTGCTTACAAGTTCCAAAGGCCTTAACACACGGGGCTACCTCCTTCTGGCCGCTAAGAGTCCCCACTACAAGCCAGCATCGCCTCTCTGCATTCTGTATCACGGCCTCACAAAGACGCATGATCTCCGCAGGACAGTTTAAGAATTCCCAGCACTTAACGCCCACCTTCTTTTCCGTGCCTATGCCGTCAGTCAGGCTATACAGCTCTTTAAATAAACGAACCAACTTATCAGGGTTAAACCTTTTGTCTTCCGTCATACGCTGAATTCTCTCCATTTCTTTTTTGCTCTCTGAACGTCACCCTAAATTCAGTCCCATTGTCTCTGTTAATCTCTAAAGTGCCATCAAGCTGCTCTGTAAGTGTGCGTACAAGTCTGAGACCTAATGATACCGTATTGTTATCTATATCCTGTGGGATACCCACTCCATTATCGCTTACCACAAGCATGAGGGTGTTGTTGCCTTTGGCGGATATATCTATGCGGATTTCTCCAGAGACGTTGTCGGTAAAGCCATGCTTTAAGGCATTCGTTACTAGTTCGTTTATGATTAAACCACATGGGATGGCAGTGTCAATACTCAGGCAGATATTGTGGCTGTTGATCACATGCCTTATCTTGTCGTCTTCTATGCCGAAGGAATAAAATATATCCGTAGCAAGTTCCTTTATGTACTGACCAAAGTCTATAGTTGATATGTCCTTCGATTTATACAGCCTTTCATGTATCAGTGCCATAGACATTACGCGATTACGACTTTCAATAAGGGCTTGTCGTAAACCGGGATCGTCAACATTGACAGATTGCAGGTAGAGCAGGCTGCATACTACCTGCAAGTTGTTTTTAACCCTATGATGCACCTCTTTCAGAAGCATCTCCTTATCCCGGAGGGTCGCCAGGATTTGGGTCTCTGTTTCCTTTTGTTTAGTCATATCTATACCAATTACTACCGCACAGGGTTTTGCATCTATAACGACTAATGAACAGACGAAATAATAGGGAATACGTCTGTTATCCCCTGTATAAAGACATGCTTCATATGTATAGAGCCATGGTTTATCGTCCAATGTAGTATTATCAATAACATTATCAATCACTCTCTGTGTTATGTGTCTTACACGATCCCTGTCCTCCTCAATGATCAAATCAAACGCACTCATAGCGTTTATATCATTGGGCTGGTATTTTGTCACTTCTTCCAGGTTGTTATTCCACATCAACACG
>NZ_JABXWD010000214.1 GCF_019173545.1 Candidatus Magnetobacterium casense
GCTTTGGTGAGATGGCAATCATGGAATCTGCCCCTCGCTTTGCCACCGCAATATGTGAAACCGACTGCATACTCATAGCCATCAATGAGGTGGTGCTTAGAAACTCTGAGCCAAGGCTCTGCCTGAAGCTATACAGAAACCTGGCCATCATCCTCTCAGACAAGCTGCGAAAGAGCGACGCCAAGGTCAACGCCCTCCTGGCAAAGCAATCAAACTCTTAAAAACTGACTTCTTGACCCCCTGCCATTAATTATAGTAGACTTCTATGTATGAGTTTAACTGACAGGATAGCCATAGTCACTGGCGGTGCCAGGGGGATTGGCAGGGAGATATCGCTCAGACTTGCCGGGGCCGGGGCGACGGTGATTGCCATCTATAAAGGTTCGGAGGGGCTTGCGGCATCCTTGTTGCCGGAGCTGGGAGGTGACAGTGAGATATTCAAGGCCGATATCACACAGGAGTCAGAGGTCAGGGGGCTGTTTGAACACGTGAGAAAAAAACATGGACGCCTTGACATCCTGATAAACAACGCCGGTGTCATCAACGACAAACTCCTGCTGGCAATGGAGTTGTCTCACTGGCAGGGGGTAATGGATGTCAATCTCAAGGCCGTGTTTCTGTGCAGTCGCATGGCTGCCGAACTGATGATCGTCAATCATTGTGGCAAGATCGTCAATCTGGCCTCCGTTGCGGCGGTTAAGTGTACGCGCGGGCAGTCCAACTATGCGGCCTCCAAGGGCGGGGTGATATCCTTTACCAGGGCATGTGCCGTGGAGCTTGCCCCCAAGGGGATACAGGTAAATGCCGTGCTGCCCGGAATGATCCTCACAGATATGAGCAAGAGGGTCAGAAAGCGTGCCGGTGAGGAGGTGCTAAAGGACATCCCGGCAGGGAGATTTGGAACGCCGGGCGATGTGGCCGACTTGGTGCTGTTTTTGTCGTCCCCAGCATCGGAGTACATAACGGGACAGGCCATCGCCGTTGACGGTGGGTTAAGCGTCTCCTGATGCGTCTGTTTCAGGGGCTGGATATCGTTTACATCCCGAAGTTCAAAGACGTAGCAGACAGAAACACACGACTTGTAACAGACATTTTTACCGAAAAGGAGCGCATAACCTGTATGCAGTTAGCCAGACCTTACGTGTCACTTGCCGGGCGGTTTGCGGCAAAAGAGGCCATGCTTAAGGCCATTGGCATTGGCTTTATAGCAACGGGCGTCTTTCAGAACATAGAGGTGAGCAATCAACCCTCCGGCAAACCAACGCTGACATTAAGGGGCTGGATCAAGGCCCTGATGAAACGACGCAATATCACAGAGGTCACGGTTTCCATCTCCCACAGTGCCGACTATGCCGCCGCAACAGTGATACTGCTATCGACAGACAACCCCTTGGAATAATACAATGAACAACAGACAGACTTCCCTATAGCCCTCCACCACACCTAAGACTACTTTCGTATAGATTTTTACGTGAGACAATACGCACCTCTGGATAAACCATCAAGGCAAGGAAGAGACAGAGGTTGTGCCCCTTGCAGATATCAGGGTAAAAACGTTATCCTAAACGTATGGATGAGATTAACCATATGGCCTGTTGGCAGGACACTAAGTCTGCGTGTATGACATAGCAAAGATAGCGTTGACCTTTGCAGTCATCGTGCTGCTGATGCGGAGGAAGTACAACGTCGGATACGTGCTGCTGGCGGCATCGGCCCTGATATGTGTGCTGTATCTGATGACGCCGGTCAGGATACTCAAGACGATGTATGGCTCCATAACCTCGGTGGTGACAATAGAGCTGACCGTAGCCCTGACCTTTATCCGTATGCTTGAAATGCTCCTGAGGGAAAACGATGTTCTGAAGCGGATGTCCGACACCATGCGGGGCGTCCTGAGAAAAAAGCGATTTGTGATGATCTCCATGCCCCTGCTGATAGGCACGTTGCCATCGGTGGGTGGGGCGTATTTTTCATGCCCGATGGTAGAGGAATCGGCAAAGGGACTTGGTCTGTCGCCCGAGGACAAGGCCTTCACCAACTACTGGTACAGACATCCCTGGGAGCTTATACTGCCGCTGTATCCCGGCATAGTCCTTGCCTCCCTGATAACAGGCATTGGGTTGAGGCAGTTTATGATTCTCAATCTCAGCTTTGCCGTTACGATGCTCCTGGTGGGACCACTGTTTAGCATGAAGGGCGTAAACGGAACTTTTGAACCTAACGGCAAAATGAACAAGAGCGATGTTCTGAGCTTCCTGCCACTGGTTGCACTCATTGCCATGGTCATGGTGTTTAAGGTTCGTTTGTCTGTCGGACTGGTTGGCGTGGTGTGTATGCTGTTGTTGTACTACAGGTATGATCGCAGGAGGGTTTTCGGTGTGCTGAAGTACGGCTTTTCGCCGGACCTCCTTGTGCTGATCCTTGGCGTGGTCTTGTTTAAGGAGATACTTGAGTCCTCGGGGGCCGTCGGTAACCTCAGCAAGGTCTTTATACAGTACCAAATACCGGTGCTGTCCATACTGATAATCCTGCCGTTTATCAGCGGATTCCTGACAGGGTTTACGTTGGCATTTGTCGGCAGTACATTCCCGCTCTTTCTGAACATGCCCGCAATGACCCCATATGCCTATTCCCTTGCCTTTGCATGTGGCTTCATCGGCGTACTCCTGTCGCCCGTGCATGTGTGCCTGGTGCTGACAAGGGAGTTCTTCAAGGCAGACATGTGGGGAATATATAAAAAAATACTTCCGGCTGTATTGCTGATATTCCTCGTAACGTTGGTCCAGTACGTGATATTAAATTTATACAAATAAAAATGTCCGATATAGTTGTGTGATTTTTTACCTTGACAGATAATTTACTTTGGTGTAGAATTAAGCCGATGGGTAGAATATTGTATGTCTAAATGTATAGTATGCAACTCAAGGAAAGGTAAGAGGAGTTGCCCTTTATCTGGAGCACTTATATGTAGCCAGTGTTGTGGAGCCAAAAAAGGAGCAGAGGCAGATTGCCCCAGTGATTGCTCCTTCTTGTCTACCTCTATACGGTATTTCTCGGATAAACAGGCGTTCAGTGAGGCAAAAAACTTTGAACGTGAGATGAAATCTATTATTGGTAATGAAGATGATTACATTAACATCCTGGAAATCATCGAATCCGCTATTGTACGATTATATAAGGCAAACAACAGAATAGTTGATAAAGACGTTCAGACAGCGCTTGAATACCTCTTTGAAATGGGTAAGGCACGTATATTAGGGATATCATCTGAATCTTCAACCACCTTACCACCAGTCGTTTGGGATTTGATAGATTCCATCAATGACACAATAAAATATAGAACATCATTTGGTGTTCGGGATGGCGTTATGGGTATATTAAAAGGTATATACAGGGTTTTGGTCTCTGTGAAAAATCATTATAACCCAAAAAATAATAAGAGCTATCTTGATTTTATAATAAACTATGTGCGTTAAGATACTATTTGTTTTTAATCTCTGTGTGGGACTGGTAAATATCAGATGAATATTAATATAGAGAGGCGTATGGTTTTTTTTACTATTTTGTATACGGTAGTGGTTTTGATGCCTTTTATACTCATGCCGATTATATTTATGTGGTCGCTAAATACGCTATTTGGGTTAAGCATAGCCATAAATTACAAAACATGGTTTACAACGGTTTTCCTAATAGTAATTCCCATTGTGTTCTTTAATGTTGTAGAGAGGCTCTTTAACAATAATAGATCAAGAGAAGCAGGAGATTATGCTGAACCTGAATACGAAGATGAACCTGAAGATGAGTACGAAGATGAAAATGAAGACGAAGACATAAAGATGGATATTGCCAAGTTATTTATAATCGCAAGACATGGGCCATCACCGGATGATACTGAGGCGTATAAAAAATATATAATGGACAAGTTTTCACATGTTACGAAAATATATATTGGTGAAGAGACGCTTATACATTTTATGTGTGTAGAGAGAAAGCTTAAAGCCAGACACATCAAAGAGATAGTCAGGACTTTGATAATGGAAAAAAGAATTGTATCAAGGTTTCGTGAGCCGTTTATGTACAAAGAGGAAAGAGATGACGCCGGTTATAAAGTAACATTGATACTTGTGGGTGTTGGGGACATGGAAAAACATTTTGCTTAGACGTCTGTAATTTGAAAGCATGGTAGCTCAAAATGATGATGAATCGACATTCAACTCTGGCGTATGTTGTCGCCATGCTGGTGCTTTTCTGTATCTTGGCCGACAGCGCTCAAACGGGTAACACTCAACCGGACTACGGTGACACCCTTGTTGAGGCCACCACGGCAGAGCCGAGCATCCTGATTCCAATGCTTGCCGGTGACAGCATATCGCACGAGGTGGCGGGACTTATCTTCAACGGCCTCGTCAAGTATGCCCCCGACCTCTCACTCACCGGCGATCTTGCACAGAGCTGGGATATCGATGGTCTGACGATAACGTTTCACCTCAGACACGGAGTCAGGTGGACCGACGGGGTGGAGTTCACCGCCGAAGACATCATGTTCGGCTACAAGACCATAATCGACGACAAGACCCCCACCGCCTACAAAGAAGACTACCTCCAGGTGAAAAAGGCCGAGGTCGTTGACAAGTACACTTTCAGGGTGACCTACGAAAAGCCCTTTGCCTCGGCACTTTCCAGTTGGGGTAGTCTGACCGTGCTGCCCAAGCACCTGCTTGAGGGTCAGGCCATTACCAAGAACCCCCTGGCCAGAAACCCAACCGGTCTTGGCCCCTACAAGCTAAAGAGATGGACGCCCGGACAAGAGGTGCTGTTGTCATCCAACCACGACTACTTCGAGGGCAGACCCTATATAGACAACTACATGTTTCGCGTGATCCCCGACCAATCAACGATGTTTATGGAGCTTAAGGCCGGCGGCATAGACTTCATGGGGCTTACTCCGCTGCAATACAAGAGACAGACGGATTCTGAGTATTTTAAGGAAAACTTTAACAAGTACCGTTACCCTGTGTTTTCCTATACATATCTTGGGTTTAATCTGAAACATCCCATATTCAAAGACAAGCGTGTACGACAGGCCATCGCCCACGCCATAGACAAGAAGGAACTTGTAAGCATAGTCTTGCTTGGGCTTGGCAACGAATCCACCGGCCCCTACGTACCAAACACGTGGCCCTACAATCCCAACGTCAGGCGCTACGAGTACAGTCCTCAAAAGGCCAAAGAGCTACTTACCCAGGTCGGCTGGAAGGACTCCGATGGTGATGGCGTCCTGGACAAGGATGGCAGGCCGTTGGAGTTTACGATATTGACGAGCATGGGCAACAACGCCCGTGTCAAGGCCGCAACAATTATCCAGTGGCGATTAAAGCAGATTGGCATACGGGTCAACATCCGCACCCTTGAGTGGAGTACGTTTATCAATGAGTTTATCGACAAGCGGAGGTTTGAGGCCGTGTTGCTTGGCTGGGCAATCGGGATGGATGCCGACCAGTACGACATCTGGCATTCCAGCAAAACAAAGGAAAAGGAGTTTAACTTCATCAGCTACGCAAACCCCAACGTTGACCGCTTACTTGATGAGGGGCGTCACACGTTTGACATGAAAAGGCGCAAAAAAGCCTACTATCAAATACAGGAGATACTTGCCGAGGATGTACCTTACGTATTCTTGTATGTACCCGATGCCCTGCCGGTTGTGCATAAGCGATTCAAGGGCATTGCCCCCTCTCCCATCGGTATCGGCTACAATCTGCCCAAGTGGTATGTCCCCAGCGAACAACAAAAAAATAAGCTCGAACCATAGCGGTGGCACCACAATCAACCGTGGTTGTCAGGATTTAAGCCACTTTTATGTTTTCGTAGTATGGCATTGTTACTGTGCTTAAGCGAGCTGACCACGCCGGGCTGGAGTGCTACCGGAACACATTGATTGGCTTAAGAAAAAGTTGAACGAAAACGATACGGAAATGAATAATTTCATAGAAAATAGCCCTGTATGGAAGCCTAAGTATGAACTTTTGCAGAGT
>NZ_JABXWD010000215.1 GCF_019173545.1 Candidatus Magnetobacterium casense
GAAATGTTGTGTATAATCAACCCAATGTCAACAAGGTAAGAAGGGGTCAAGGGGGCTGGCCCCCTTGCAGGGGGTTCTGAAGGGGGGCGGAGCCGCCCCTTTCTTTCTTGTGCTACCATGAAATATAAAGAGGATACGAATTTTTTATGCACCCATACGATAGCCCCGCTTGACAGGATGGTGCATTTTGTGTTATAAAAAACAAGATGAGGTTTGACAATATAGCTGCGGTACACGCACTTTGGATTGTAGGTGGCGTGGGCCTTTTTTACGTGCTTGCAATTAGGCTCAGGGGCAAGGCGCTTGACGGCTTTGGTGCCAGGGCGCTGCTTAGTAGCTTGTCCCCCTCCGTCAGCGCCAGGATGCGCCACGTAAAGGCCGCCCTGGTGATAACGGCACTTGTGTTTTGCACGCTGACCCTGATGAGGCCACAGTGGGGTTTTCACCTTGAGGAGGTCAGGCAGTACTCCTCCGATATCCTGATAGCCCTGGATACGTCAAAGAGCATGCTTGCCACCGACATCAAACCAGGTAGACTGCAAATGGCAAAGCTGGCCATCGGGGATTTTCTCAAACGACTCAAGGGGGATCGCGTTGGCCTGATCGGGTTTGCGGGAGAGGCATTTGTGTTTTCGCCACTGACGGTTGACTACGGTGGTTTTATGCTTGCCCTCAACGACCTAAGCGTGAACTCGATCCCCGTGGGGGGGACGTCCATACGTAGCGCCATCGGCGAGGCCATTACCCTCTACGCCGGCAACCCCTCCAAGGACAAGACCCTCATCCTCATAACGGACGGCGAAGACCACGAGGGAGGTGCCCTGGAGGCGGCAGAAAAGGCCAAATCGGCAGGTATCGTCATATACACGGTTGGCATCGGTACACGTGAGGGTGAGCTTATCCAGGTGACCGACGACGGCGGCGGCAAGACGTTTGTCAAGGATGCCGCAGGGGGCATCGTCAAGACGGCCCTGGATGAGGAGACGCTCAAGCAGATATCTTTTGCCACCGGGGGCACCTACGTCCGGGCAGGGGGGGCAGACCTTGGCCTTGACCTTATCTACAGTGACAGGCTGTCCAGGTCCGAAAAAAAAGGGGTCGAGGAAAAGATGAAAAAGCGCTATGACGAACGATTTCAGATACCCCTTGCCGTGGCCGTACTTTTGCTGATTGTGGAGTCGATCCTGGGTGAGCGCAGGAGGGTGCCGTGATGTGGAGGGTTGCCGTGGTTGTTGTGGCTGTCGTGCTGTATGCGGGCAGCGCTCTCTGTGGGACGACAACGGACGGGACTGACTCCGACGTACAAAACTTCAGGCTCGGCGCAGAGTCCTACCGCAAGGGAGACTACACCGGGGCGGTGGAGCACTATACCAAATCCCTCGTTAGCAAAGACCCCACGGCGGAGATGCGTGCAAACTACAACATCGGTAACTCCAAGTATATGGCCGGCAAAAAACTTGAACAGAACGCCCCCTCCGATGCACTTTCGCTGTACCGACAATCCCTGCAGTACTTCAAACGTGCCATTGAACTTAACGAAAAGGACATGGATGCCAAGGTCAATTACGAACTCACCGATAAAAAGATAATGGAGTTGTCAGAGAAGTTAAAGAATCAACCAAAGCAAGACAAAAAACAGGATAAACAAGACTCCGCTCAAAACGATAATAGTAAAAAAGACAAAGAACAAAATGGCAAAGACAAGGACAAGGACAAAGAGCACAAGGATTCCGCCGAAGAAGGCAAATCCCCGGACAAATCCCCTGAAGGTAAAGACAAGGGTTCATCCCCCAGGCATGAGCAGCAGGGTCAGGTGGGCAAGGATGACGCCCAACGCCCCGACACTGCCACCCCCCGTCGTGTCCCAGGGACTATGACAAAGGAGGAGGCCGAAATGCTACTTGAGGGGCTGCGGTACCTCCAATCGGGCAACGTCCTCAAAGACAAGGAAACGCAAAAACCCCCACCCCCGGTACTCAAAGACTGGTAAGTAACCGAGCAACATCACCAGCCTTACGGGGTCAAGCAGGAAGGGGTCAAGGGGGCTGGTCCCCTTGCGGGGGGTTCTGAAGGGGGCCAGGTGCGACCTGGAGCGCCAAGAAGCGGAACCGCCCCTTTCTTTTCTTATGGGTAAACTATTGTTATACATGTTTATGCTCTCTTATTTAGCTACTTATGCTCTTATGCTTAAGTATTGTAAATGGCGACTTTAACCACACGACTGTAGCGTTATTACAAACTCAGCGCCATCATCGACATTTCTAACCGTAATACTGCCGCCCATGTTTGTCTCTATGATGGTCCTGGACATGTAGAGACCTATTCCCGTGCCTTCTGAGCCTTTTGTGGTGTAATAAGGTTCGAATATTCTGCCTATTACGTCTTCAGGTATGCCGCCACCATTGTCCCTGATTGAAATCAATATTTTTTCGTTGCTTTTATCGTTTGTTATCTCTACTTCAATCTGACCCTGTATCTTATACCCATTGCTTCGCATGTAGATAATAGCATCCTTTGAGTTGTTGAGTATGTTGAGTATCACCTGTTTAAATTCGTTGGGGTATCCATCAGCTTTCAATTTTAAACCCTGGTCAGCCTTCAGATTGATATTGACGTTGTTTTTGGTGAATATTGCAACAAACATTGAGATTAATTCATCGATCGCTTCCCTTACATCAAATGGTACCTTTTGTTTAGAAGGTTTAAAGAAGTTTCTGAAATCGTCTATTGTTCTACTCATGAAGGTGACTTGACCCATTGTTAAATCAACCGTATGTTCTATATACTCTTTGTCAATTTCACCAAACCTATAGGCATCGTTGATGTCTTGCACGATTATACCTATCGCATTTAGCGGTTGTTTCCACTGATGTGCAATTAAGCCTACCATCTCTCCCATTGCTGCCATCTTGGATTGTTGTATCAGTAGTTGCTCCTGCATCTGTCGCTTTGAGGATTCTTGTTGCACAAGGGTTTTGAGATTATCATTTAAACTGTGCAGTTCCTCTTCCATCCGTTTACGTTCAACCGCCAAGGCGTAAATGGACGCAAGACGTTTTATGATGGCTAAGTCAGTATCGCCGTAATCCCTCTGAGCATTTGCCAGGGCAATCTGGCCTATCAGCCTGTCTCCTATCATTGCCGGAACCGATAGAAATCTATTTAATGAAACATGCCCTTCCGGAATACAACCTGCATATGCAACATGTATTAGCGGATTATTTGTATAAAACGCCTGTTTTGTATTTAGTGCATATCCCCATAGTGCATTATAGCCGTCTTTACCCTTTGGGAAAAATAACTTTCTATCCCTTGTATCCACGTTGCACTGTCCGTCTCTCATCAACGCTGTGACAGAATGTCCTATGTCATGACCAGTTGTTATGTCTATCTCTGATACATACCCGTGCATACTGTCAGTCAGGCTCATTGCCTGTCTGTTTACTATAAGGGCTATATCAACGATGTCCCTGTCAGGAGACAGCAGGGCTTCAGATACCTCCGCTATTGCCGCCTGGAAATCAAGCTCCCTCTTCATTATCATCTGGGCATTCTTGATATCAGAGATGTCATGGATGATTGCAAACTTGGATATTGAACCATCTATATTTCTTATCGGGGTATCAAAGTGTGAATATGTTTTACTGTTCTTTGGACAATCCCACTCCCACGTAATAGTCTTTCCAGCAAACACTTCATCTCTCTTACACCACGAACATTGACCTGTCCCATTATAAAAGTACTCATAGCATTTGCAACCATTTAACTCTCCGAATTCTTCTATTATTGCCCTGTTTACAAACTCTATCTCATAGTCTTTGTTTATTATGTATATGCCGTCTTGAATTGTCTCCATTATCCCGTTGAGTTTGTCCCTCTCCACCTCTACTGCCTCTGACATTTGCTTCTTTTCGGTTATGTCTTCCACGATTGCAAGATGATATACAGGTTTCTCTTCTCCTGTCCATAGGGGGGCGCATGTAAGGTTTACCCACACCACCTTTGCATCCTTCCTGATATATCGCTTCTCCATCTTAAACATGGGTATCTCGCCACTGATCAGACGCCTCATGTTGTCCATGTCCGGTTGTATATCCTCCGGATGCGTTATTTCCTGAAACGCAAGAGTTAACATCTCACCTTCAGAGTAACCTACAATATCGCAATATGTCTGATTTATATGGATGAATTTACCCGTGTTCGATGCTATGATGGCAACCCCAAGCGGGGCCTGTTCAAACATCGTTCTGAACCTGTATTCGCTATCTCTCAACCTCTCTTCAACGTCTTTTCTTTCCATAGCCACACCGTAGATCAATGCCAAACGGTTGATGACAGACAAGTCCATTTCCGTATAATTCTTTGCAGAATCGGTCAAGGCTATTTGCCCTATTATCTTGTTCTCTATTGTTACCGGCACTGACATAAAATTCTTAATCTCTCTATGCCCCTCCGGTGCACAAAAGGATGTGTGTTCTTTGGGTGAGTTTGTGTAAAAACCCTCTCCCGTACTTAAGGAGCATCCCCACATGGCGTTATATCCATTATCGTTCGTGCCTTCATCTGTCAGTGAGATATATCCGTGTTTGCTGTCTGTAAGCCTTAACGCTTCATCATGCACTAACCTTGAGATGGTATGCTTGTCGTATTTAGGGTCAAGTATGGTTCTTGTTAGATGGGCAATGGTCTCCGTGGCCTTTTGCTGATATTCAATGCTTGCAAGCATATTATTAAAGGTATGAACAAGTATCTCTAAGTCTCCAGAGACATCGATAGGGACTCGAATACTTAAATCGCCACTCTTGATATTCTCAGAGGCTTCAATCAGTCCAAGTATCGGCCTTGATATCCTCAGCGCAATAAAGTACGTGAGCACTATGAACAATAACACCCCACATACCATTAACCATATTGTAGCAATAATTGTATCCTCTACCGGTTCCATCAACTCTTCCTTGTCAATCTTGACTACCATGCCTATTTTCACTTTTGGCGTGACGGATATATGTCGAAAGACCGCCAACACTAATTCACCCCTGTAATCGATGGCCTCAATCATGCCCTCATTGCCACTTGCGGCGAGTTTGGCCGGGGCGGCACTAAGTTGATACTCCATCACCTTAGCGGAAGGCTTGAACCTCAGTGGTGTCAACGTCCTCACACCTCTATCCACCAGCACAACCTCTGCAGTCTTACCTAAGCCCTCGTTGGCGACAGTGAGAGGTGTAAGGACGCCTTTAAAGTTGGCATGCATGTGCAGCATAAACCTCCTGTCCGTACAGGGTGCATGGGGAGCTGCACAGGTGTTTATAATACGGGATATGACGAAACTAACTTCATTGCCGTGGGTGTCTCTCACTAAACTCACCCCCTCTTGCCATGCCTTAAGGTCTTGCTCGTCTGTATGGACATGGCTGCCAACCTCATCCTCTTCGGTTGAGACTACGATAGTCCCCGATACCGCATCAGCAATGTATATACTCTTATAGGAACCATAATAAACAGACTGTATCTCATCAAGGTATAGCGCCAGTTCCCTATAGTCCTCATCTTCTCTGAGCTTCTCTGTGAAGAGTTGCGGGGTGCTGAACTTGAGTCTGTATTCTTGTATCCTGGGAAGAAGTCGTTCCAACGTAGTCCCGACATGAAAGGTTTTGGATATTATTTCTGCATCCTCAATGCGATCATTTATCCACTCTACCAGCCGTTGCTTTTTCAGGTCTGCAAATGTTTTAAGGTTGTCCTCAGCCTGGTAGGTATTTTTCTTGTAAATGCCCTCAATCCCCGTATATGGTATGCCAAACAGGTATACGCATACCGAGCTGAGTATTGTCACGACTATTAATACGCCAAACGCAAGGAATATCCTGATGTTAAAACTGAACCTGAGCGATTTATCAGTCAAAAATCTTCTATATTGTTGAAAATCAAGGGTGTATATGGTCTTTCATATTAACCCATCGAGTTATGTCTGTAATAATGCCTTGTGATTAAGTTAAATTAAAAATAAATATACTAA
>NZ_JABXWD010000216.1 GCF_019173545.1 Candidatus Magnetobacterium casense
AAGAAACATTGGCTTCTTTGCAAGCAACTGAGTTTAAAACGGCTAAATTAGGTTTTTTCCAACGTAACGAGATCAATTCTAAGGTAAAATATGCACTGAAATCACTTGATATATCGCCTCCAAAAGCCATTTTAGAAGTCACTGATAAGGTCTCAGACCCGTCTTAAAGTTGTAGATACACGCCATTTTTTTCATATCCCTGGAAACACGTATCCATATTGGCTTTTTTCCTGATGCTGTATCTACCCACCCAAAACCCAAGCAATAGTTGTCGTGGAAGAATTTCGCCATCGGGTTAGACGTCTGCCTTTTAAAAAAGCGGGGGAGTAGTAAGTGAGGCAAAAATATTAGTAGATAGCCCAGAGCGTCTTTTCCTTTGAGCCAGTGGTTGTATAATTGCACGCAATTCCGATAGAATATACAGACGTAATTTTCATGGTAAATAAGAATCACGTAAATAGGAGACATATGAACAAGAAGTATCTTGAGTTGGCACAAAAACACCTTGATAATCTGACCAAGCCCCGGGGCAGCCTCGGACGACTTGAGCAGTATGCCACTCGTCTTGCCGGCATCTATGAGACTCAGACGATTACGATCCCCAAAAAGGTGGTCTTTGTCTTTGCCGCCGACCACGGTGTTGCATCGGAGGGGGTATCGGCCTTTCCGGCGGCGGTCACACCGCAGATGGTTTTTAACTTTCTGGCCGGTGGGGCCGGAATAAACGTCCTTGCGCGCCATGCCGAGGTCGAGGTCGTGGTCGTAGACGTGGGCGTCAACTACGACTTTAAGGGACTGGAGGGCTTAATTCACAGCAAGGTCGTCCACGGTACCCGCAACATGGCAAAGGAGCCCGCCATGAGCCGCGAGCAAGCGCTACAGTGCATGGAGGTTGGCAGAGAACTGGTAGTCCGGTATGCCGATATGGGGTTTGGGATGTTTGCTACCGGTGAGATGGGCATAGCCAACACGACCGCCTCTGCAGCAATAACCTCCGTGATTACGTCAAGGCCTGTTGCCACGGTTACCGGAAGGGGTACAGGTATTGACGACGCTGCCCACAAGAGAAAAATAGACGTCATCGAACGTGCCATTGCCACGAACAAGCCGGACCGCTCCGACCCCATAGACGTCCTTGCCAAGGTGGGTGGGGCAGAGATTGCGGCCATAGCGGGTATGGTTCTGGGGGCGGCTCAGAGGTCGTTGCCCGTTGTCGTGGACGGCTTTATATCCAGTGCCGGGGCACTGATTGCCTACTGTATGGATAACACCGTAAAGGATTACATGTTCTTTGCGCACATGTCCCAGGAGGTCGGACACAAGGCCATCCTGGAGTTCATGGACTCCACTGCGATGCTCGACCTCGGTCTGCGTCTGGGTGAGGGGACGGGCGCTGCCCTGGCCATGACAATCCTCGATGCCGCTATCAAGATATACAGCGAAATGGCAACCTTTCAACAGGCGGGCGTAAGCGATTCTGAAGAGTCTTAGGGTATCGTTTGTCTTTGCCGTAGGGTTTCTCACGATACTGCCGTTGCCGTGGCGTTTTGAGGTCCTCGGCGACAGGGACGTGGCCAACAGTGCTGCGTCCTTCCCGCTTGTCGGGCTGTTGATAGGGGGTTGTCTGTGGGGATGTTGGGCGGTGAGCAGCAGGTATCTACCTGCGGAGGTGGCAGTCCTTCTGGTCGTCCTGACGTTGACTGTAATCACGGGGGGGTTGCACCTGGATGCCATCGCTGATACGTTTGACGCCATCGCAGCCAGAAAATCGGTAGCCGAAAAACTCGGCATCATGAAAAGCCCCACGGTAGGCCCCTTTGGCGTGGCCTCTATAGTGTTTTGCATAATGCTGAAATACCTGCTGTTAAAAACGCCCTTGGCAATTAATGCCTACGCTTTAGTGCTCTGCCCTGTGGTTGGTCGTTCGTGCTGTGTTTATGCCATGTATGCAGGCAAAAGCGCAATGAAAGACGGCCTTGGCAGGGTGTTCATTGAAAATACAACGTCCTGGATACTTCTGTTGTCTCTCCTGGCGGCAATATCGATTGCGGCTGCATTTGGCGTCCGATATCTGGTAATTTTACCTGTATGTTACGCCTTTACCCACCTGTGCGTCATGTCGTTTGGCAAACTGCTTGGCGGATTAAACGGAGATACCCTTGGGGCATTGATAGAGTTAAACGAACTGCTGTTTTTGCTGGTTCTAAATGTGCGACAAGGATCTATGTGATTGCCTTTAACTGCTCATGTTTTAAGATACCCCTCTCTTGAGCCAATTGCAACATGACTGCAACCGCCCTCTCACCCTCTTGCCCCATATCCAGGGAAAAGTCGTTGACGTACAGGTCGATGTGCCCGCGGATGTACACCTCGGACAGCTCACGACAGTAGCCCCGTATGTACTCAAGGGTCTCCTGTGGATGGCTATAAGCATAAAGGATTGACTCCCTGATGGCGGTGCTGACCCTCCGTGCCAAGGGTTCATCTACGCTCTGCCGCCTTGCCACGATGCAACCCAGCGGTATCGGTAAACCGTATGTTTGCTCCCACCACTGACCAAGGTCTGCCACCAGAGTCAGGCCATGCCCGGCATACGTAAAGCGGCTCTCGTGTATGATCAACCCGGCATCGACCCGGCCATCACTGACGGCATCAAGGATTGCGTGAAACGGCATCTCTACGACATTGCAACTAAAGGCCGGGTCATACAACTGCAACAGCAGATATGCCGTGGTATATCTGCCCGGGATGGCAATTTTCTTGCCGACCAGCCCTGTCATGGAGGTTGGTCTGAGGCTGACCACAAGTGGTCCGCAGCCCCGTCCCATAGCCGCCCCACTACGAAGCAGCCTGTACGTATCCCTCAGCAATCCATAGGCGTGAAACGATACCTTGGTGACATCCAGTTCACCGGCAAGGGCTGCAAGGTTTAGGGCCTCGATGTCCCGGATGTCCGGGGTAAATCTCAGGGCGCCGGTATCCACCGTGTTATGGACGAGGGCATAGAACATGTACGTGTCATTGGGGCATGGCGAAAACCCTAGTGTAAGGTGGTTGTTCAAGTGTACCTTATCCCGGTGGCCAGTGCATGGCCCTGCCGCCGATTACGTGCAGGTGGATGTGGTAGACACTCTGACCGGCCTCGGCGTTGCAATTGATGACCATCCGAAACCCGCGTTGTGCCACCTCCCTGTCCCTGGCAATACGACCGGCTACCTCAAACATATGTCCAACCACTGCGGTGTCCTCGCTGGTCATATCCAGTACTGTGGGGATGTGTTTTCTGGGGATTACGAGCACATGCACAGGGGCCTGTGGGTTGAGGTCCTCAAAGGCTACCACCTGGTCGTCCTCGTACACAACCGTTGCCCTTATTTCTTTGTTTGCTACCTTACAGAATATGCAATCCATATCTACCTCCTAAAAGATATAAATTATACAGACTACAGCATCATCCGGTCAAGAATAAAAAAACGCTTGCTGTAAAAAATCCTGTGATGACATATACCAAGATATAGCACGTTTCGATTGGATTAAATACAAAATAATGGCATTTTACGGGGTCAAGGGGTCAGCGACCCCCGGCTAAGTGGGGGACTGGTCCCCTTGCGGGGGGGGGGCTGAAGGGGCCCGGGGCGACCTGGAGCGAAAAAGAAGCGGAGCCGCCCCTTTCTTTCTTGTATTGCACACAATCGAAACGCGCTATATCTCTTGTTTGTAGTTTTTTACTTTTTGAGTTTCGTTTCGATCTCTTTGACCTTTGGGTGTTCCATCAACTTTGTGAATTTGGGGTTTGCCGACAGGGCAGAGATATCATTGGCGTTTATGGCGCGAATAATCTCCGGATCATTGAGTACCTGCTGGAAATCCTGGTCGTTTTTCAGCGACATAACGATGTTTAAGATATCGGGGTTCTGGAGCATCTCCTGTTTCAGGTCATTGGCGTCCGTCGCAAAGACAGGTGTAAACATACACCCCAACACGATAAATACACTGACGAGCATCTTCAGAAAATGCAGCAATAACCTTACCCCAATGCCTGAGGCCCCCTTGGGTGCGTAGTCCTTGTCCTTGTTGTTCCAGGCCGTGGCCGCTATATCCAGATGTACCCACGGTGTGTCACCAACAAACTCCTTCAGAAAATAGGCTGATGTCATAAGACCTCCTTCTCTGCCACCTATGTTTTTGATATCCGCCGTATCGCTCTTGAGATACTCCTTATACTCCTCGTACAGGGGCATCTGCCATACACGCTCGTATGTTTCGGCGGAGGCCTTCTTCAGTCTGTCCATGAGGTCGTCATTGTTGCCCATCATGGCAATGGCCTCGTTGCCAAATGCCACAGAACATGCACCCGTGAGCGTAGCCATATCGATGACCTCCTTGGGCTTGTAATGCTTAATTACGTATCCAAGGGCATCTGCCAGGGCAAGACGTCCCTCTGCATCGGTGTTGAGTATCTCTATGGTTTTGCCGGTAATGGCCTTTACGATATCTCCGGGTCTTGTGGCCTTACCTCCGGGCATGTTCTCTGTTGCCGGTAACACGGCTACAATATTAACGGGCAACTTATATTGAGCTGCTCCCTTGATTATGCCCAGCGTTGCCGCCCCACCGGCCATGTCATACTTCATCTGCTCCATGCCATCTGCCGGTTTCAGGGACAATCCGCCGCTGTCAAAGGTGACCGACTTCCCCACAATGGCAACAGGCTCTCCTGTGCCTCTGAGATATTCAAGGATAATGAATTTTGGCGGTTCCGCCGACCCCCTGGCAACGGCCAGGTACGAACCCATCCCCTCCTGTTCGATCTCATTAAGCTCAAGCACCTTTACCGTGACGTCCTCAGACCTCAGTGCCAGGGCCGCATTACTAAGCTGTGTTGGGGTCATGTCATTTGCCGGTGTGTTGGTGAGGTCCTTGGCAAAACCCACCGCACTGACAACTACCTCCAACCACTGCACTGACACGTCATCGGGGGAGGCCAGGACAACCACCTCCACGATCTCCTTGTCATTGGCGTCGTCATCGGTTGGGGTCTTGTATCTCTTAAACTGGTACTGACTCAGGAGCACTCCCTCTAAAAAGTAATGCGCCGCTCTGAAGTGGGCGTTCAGGGCAACCCCATCGGCCTTCAAAACAGACGTGGCTACCGTCACGGAGGAAATCCCCTTACCCTTGAGGGCGGAAAACGCCTTGCCGCCGCTGCGTCTGAGTTTGTCCTGCGATAGCTCCGACAACTTGCCCAATCCCACCAGGAGCAGGCCCTGAGTGTTGATGTTATTTACGTACAGCAGGGTAGTCTGGCCGTGTTTGCCGCTAAAGGCCCTGGTATCAAAGACCCTCTTTATCAAACCGCCTGTCCTTTCGTCTATACCGGCATAGAAATCAGCCCTGTCGCCCTCAAAAAAAGGCAGAACCAATACTTCGGCCATTACGGAATCCTCAGTTTCACTGCTTATCTTGATCTCCATCTCTGAATCTCCTCGTTGTATGCATTTGTCATGTTTAGCTATAAGGTAGCATTTTGTGTCACATTCTTTCAACCGTAGTTTTTTTAGAGGTGTATAAATTTTTCGAGAAAGGCTGAGACGGTGGAAGCTTTTTTTTTGATCCGGACTACTCTGGTCGGAAACTGTAGTCCATCAATTGGTCAAAGGTGTATAGGCAGGTCTCAGGTAATTCCCTGGTGTTAATTCCCGTTTCATCTTCAAATGTTCTTTTGGCTTCTATAAATCCTTTAGCTATTGGGTAATAGTTCACCCCCCCAAGAAGTAAGGAAAGAAAGGGGCGGCTCCGCCCCCCTTCAGAACCCCCCGCAAGGGGACCAGTCCCCTTGACCCCCATTATTTCACACTCAATTATCATGCCTGAAAAGACCTGTGTCATTTCAGTATACTAATATACTCGAGTTTTCGAAAAACAGGCAAACAGCATGGTATCAATTTTGCTAACCATTTTTGCCTGTTTTTTTATGCAATCTCACGCAACTCCTTCTGCTTTTCACG
>NZ_JABXWD010000217.1 GCF_019173545.1 Candidatus Magnetobacterium casense
TTATCATATCTATTCTCCTTTTTTTATATAGATACAATAGTTTAACCGAACATGAATATGTTAATCCACTAACATCGCAATTTTTATGTAATCTGACATTGTCAAATTAAGACGGTGTAAAGAATAATAATCTTAAACAATAAGCTCGGCATATCCGGCAAGGGGAAGCGTAGTTTAAACCTTGAAAACTCATTAAATTGGGTTATGACATTTTTAGCTATCAATCTCAGGATGTCAATCTCCTTTAAATTATCATGCCCAAGATTAATCTTTACGTAGATACGGTGACTGTAATTGAATAGTTTATGGAGTTCATTTTTTAAAAAAAATATTGTAATTGTAATAATTACGAGTGAGATAAGTATAAATATAGTAGAATGTGATGAATAATGCGCAACATATATATACACTATTAACATACATATGATAGGGATAAAAAATGCTATCAATTCTATTAGTATGTATATTTTATTTATTAGTATGAATTTATTTTTCAAATTTTTAATTTTTGGCAATAAGAAATTGAACATCATTACACAAGAAATCAATAATAAATACATATGTAGTTCGAATGTATAATCAAAAATATTCCCTGATGGAAGAGAAGGTGAAAAAACTTTGCTGTAACATCCTTTAAGAGTCTCCATTGTAAAAATCGAAGCTAACCGGATGATCAATACTATCAAAAAGTCGTGAACAGCCGTTCTCAATTTAAACCTTGATGTTTCTATCTTAGAAATTGTGAGAATATTTTCAAAGAACAGCAAGAAGTTTGAAAAACTTGAAAGATACTTCTTCCAATCTTGCCTGAAGAGATAAACAAGAGAAATGACAATTAATGCCGCATTCCAAATCCACCACTTTTCATCCAGCAGCGGTAAAAAGAGCAGCAGCAACATGATCCTAATATACCTTGCCAGTACACTGCCGCCGCTTCCGGCTGTTGTCACATCGGCGATGACCTTGCTGACCAGGCTGGTCTTTCCCATGCCCTTGAAGCCGGTGACCAGGTAGGCGCCGGACTTTGTCTCATCGTTGGTGAGGAGGCTTGTGAGCCGCTCCGTTAGCTTCTTGCGACCGATAAATCTGCCATCCAGGTTATCCACCTCCGAGGGGCCGTGAAAAAACTTGTAGTCATGCAACTCAAGGTATATCGGCTTGATCCTGGCCGAGTAATCCGAGAGCCTTTTACGCTGCTCTTTTATCGCTTCTGTATATCCACCATGCATATAGATCTATAGTGTAAATTATATAAAAAATAAAATCCAGAGAATTCTTCTTCACGTATTGAAATCGTTATATGTTTTTCGATACACACCCTGAGCGTAAAGACTGCACCCATGCCCCGACACAGGTCTTTACAAACGATATAAAAAAATGCTACACTCCTGTTATGAGAGCTTTTGAGAGAAATAAACGGTAAAGGGAGAACTGCTATGACTCTGACAAATATTGAAAACGTACCAGGCAAAAAAATAGTTGAACACTTTGGCATTGTCACGGGGAGCACGGTGCGGGCAAAACATATCGGCAAGGACATAATGGTAAGCCTCAAAAACATAACCGGCGGAGAATTAACCGGCTATACGGAACTGCTCAATGAGGCCAGAACCGAGGCTACAAACCGCATGATCGCACAGGCCAAACAGTTGGGGGCAAATGCCGTTGTCAATGTCCGCTATGCGACGTCGTCTGTTGCACAGGGGGCATCCGAACTCTACGTCTATGGCACTGCCGTTGTAGTAGAATAGGGCTTGCGGATGGGCCACCAAAAAACCGGCCATCAGTAAAGGGAGCATCGGGGAAAAATGCAACAGTATGCCGACTTAGTAAACATAGCCATATTTATCGTCCTTATTGCCGTGGGGTATTTTATCGGCAAAATGATTGAATCCAGACACTATCGTTCCATCCTGGCCAGGGAGGCCGACCTGATATCTCTGCCCGTGGTCAGCATCAAGACACTTGCCGATGACGGCAGGGAGATTGACAACGTCCAACTGGTAACGGGACATACCGTGATATCAACCGACTACTTCAAGACGTTTCTGTATATGTTCCGCAAGATTTTTGGCGGCAGGGTGGCATCTTTTGAGAGCCTGCTTGACCGCGCCAAGCGAGAGGCCGTTCTGCGCATGAAGGAGGCCTCACGTGGGGCTAACATTATCCTCAATCTGAGGGTTGAGGTCAGCGCCATAAACAAGGAAAATCCCGCATGGCCCGCTTCGGTAGAGGCCCTGGCATACGGAACGGCCATAACATTCAAACCCGGTTCGCCCAAGGTGTCCCACGTGCAAGAGCATCAATCCGAACCCACTTCCTCTGATGATGACAACTACGAAGATACACAGACACTGGAGACAGAGCATGTGGAAGAGACGCGATTCATGCTGCTCTTTTATGGTGAAATAGCCCCGGACCAGGACATAACTCAGGTAAAGGATAAGGTTGCACAGGCGTGTAAGGTATCCCCGCAAGTGTGTAATAAGATGTTTAGTGGCCGTAAGATAATCCTGAAAAAGGACGTTGACTATCAGACGGCGGTGCTTCACCAGGAGGCCTTTCATCGCACCGGTGCCTTATGCTATGTAAAACCAATGGATAGTTGAACTACACCCACAAAAACATAGAAGGCAATGTAAACGTCTCCAGTCCCACACTGAGACGGGAGCTGTTTGTCTTGCTGGGGATAACGGTAGCCGGCGTCGTGGTCATATACATAGCCCTTGGCCTGACGGTTGACCTGTTGGTTGCATGGATGCCCGAGGGCTTTGAGGACAGGATGTCGGTGCTGTCTCCGGTTGTCTTTGACGATAAGACGGAGCATGGCAAGGCCAGGGGGTATCTGCAGGGACACGTTGATAACCTTGCACGAGAAGCATTCCCCGATAAAAAGACCCCCTACAGGGTGCATATAATCGATGACGCCAAGCCCAATGCCATGGCCCTCAACGGACGACTCATCCTGGTATCCACGACGCTGCTGAAGGAACTCAGGTCGCAGAACGAACTGACCTTTGTGCTGGCACACGAGCTTGGCCACTATGCCCACAGAGACCACCTCCGTGCCATGGGACGCTCCCTGGCAATCATGGTGCTTACGGCCACCATCTTTGGGGACAACTCTACCATCTCGAGCTTTATCGTCAACTCCCTGTCGGCCATGGAAACACGCTACTCCCGGGGACAGGAAACCCGGGCAGACCTCTTTGCCCTTGAACTGTTGTACAAGCACTATGGTCACGTCGCCGGGGCAAGCGACTTCTTTGAGAGATTGTCCAAACAAGACAGCACAGGCCCCTACGCCTACCTGCTGGCCTCACATCCATACCCGCTTCATCGCATCAAGACCCTCAACGACCATATAAAACAAATGAACTACCCCGTAAAAAAACTAACACCTGTCTCCGAAGAACTAAAACTTAGATAAAAAAAGAGTTGCCCCGATAGTTGTTGAAATCTACAGCAATTCTCAGTGAACTTGCCGAATGGCTTATTATAAGCATTTTGCTACAGACCTAAAAAATATTTTTCGTAAAAATTCTCTATTTTTACCGGATGTTTTTTATGCAGTATTATGGTAAATTTATACAGTAAGAAAAGCAGGTTTCAAAGTATGACGGAGTATCCATGCTGTTTAATCTGTCATTTTTCTTGCAAACTCAAAACAGGTTGGTAAACATGAAGATAAAGAAGCATTTATCATTTGGAGTTTTAGTTAAAGTCTTTTCCGGCTCTTTCTCAAAGTGAGTGGGTAAGATTAGCAATCCCGCCTATGGTAAGGCTTGACATGTTCCATTTAATATCTGCTGTTTCTGAGGTAAAAAGACATTGGTCAGGAGTAATAAGATGGTATGACAGTAGAATCAATAAATATTATCGCATCAAGGGATATACGATCCGTAATCTCAGAAGTGTTGATACCAAATTACATCCCGACCGCGATTGTAGCGATACACGGCATAACCGGAAATGTCATCAGCGGCCTCTACGCTAACACCCTTTAAGATGTCTACCAAATCGTCACGCAACAACAGCTAACCGTAAAGAGCATTTAAGCCTTCATCTTTTGTTATATCAATTCCGTGATTAACTATATCAAAGCCGGTTAATTTACCGGATCGAACATCATCAACAAATGCCTGACGCTGTGGCGATAAAACCTTCGGCTCCAACTGAACATCACCACCAAGCATAAAACGTATTTCGTCATCTGAATATCCAAGATCACGAAAATATTTTGATAAAACATTCTTGTCAGGTTCGCTAGGGTCTGAAGGCGATACAACTCCTTCATCAACTTTACCGGAAACACCAACGACAAGATCATCTATCTTATCTTCAGAACGTCCCTGCTGACGAAAATAGCCTCTCAACCACTCCTCATCTGACATCTTGCTATCTGCATCAGAACGAGCACGACTTGACTTCAACGAATCATAATACGGTGACACAAGTTCAACAGGAACCGTTGTACGATCAGATATGTCCTTAAAATCCTCAGAGGTAAGACCAACTCCGCCTGTCTCTGCTTCCTTTTGATTGATGTGAAGAGCAAGATTAAGATCGTCAAACGTCTCTTTCAAAGCATCTTTGGAATTACCATATTTTTGCATATTCTCATAATATTTTCGATGAAAATCACTAATAACACCGGCATCGTCAACGGTCTTCTCAACGCGTCGCAGAAACCTCCACCCCGATGGATTAGCGGCATGCACACCGACAAACAAAGCCGCTCCGGAACCGATGTTAGTCAACCGCTCCTGCAAGTCATCCGCAGGTTGCAAGGCGCCGGCTGCACCTCCTAGCGTTGCAGGACTTATCAGATGTAACCGATCTAAGGCCGCCTGTTCTGCATCGGTAAGTTTATTCATGTAAAACTCATTAATCTTTTTCACATCATCTACAGACAATCGCTCACCTGCCTTAGCCCTGGCTTGCAAGCGTTCAACAACAGGATACAACTTTTGCACGGACCCTGTTTATACGCCTGCTCCTCCTTTTTTTTCCGGGTTATGTGTTTGCATTTTTACATGCGTGGTTGTATACTAAAGTCATGAGTGTAATAACGATACCAAAGGCACTGAGAGACAAGCTTGGCGACGAAGGCACGGACGCCTTTATCAAGGTCATCAACGAAGCCGGCCTTGACACGAGGAGAGACTTGGCGACAAAAGATGACTTCCAAGCTCTAAGGATGAGGTACTCAAGGTAGAGTCCAGACTCAAGGATGAAATTGCAACCATCAAGAGCGAGCTGCTTTTGCTCACGTGGATGATGGGCATACTGATAGCCGGAGTCGTGGCACTTGTCATGAAAGCCTTCTTCATGTAACAACTTCCTCCTTTACTTGCTAATCGTCTCAATCGAAGCCTCTAACGTGTTGATCGACGACAGCACATGCCCAAGCAGCGTGACAAACGCATCCGTACCCGTCTTTGCAGCAGCCAACTTGAGTTGATTGTTGTTCATCATCTCCTGTAACTTGAGCCTTGCTATCTCAACGCTCTGCATACTTTCGGCCTTCTTTGCCTCCGTGTTGGTGCGTTCCGTCTCAATCCATACACGAAAGGCCTCTGCTATGGCCCTGGCCTCTTCACCCCAACTGGCTATTTCGGCCTTGTACTTGTCCACCTTCAATGCCTCTATCGAAACATCACCGTGCAGCTTGGCCTTTTCCATGTCAAGCCCTGCAAGGTAACCATCCAGGTTGAGCTTGGCCTGCGCTATCTGTGCATCCAGGTTGTCCTTGTCTATCGCTGATTGAATCCGTGCCCCTTCAAACTCAACACGGTAAGCATTAACGAGCGTCTCATATATCTACGCCTGGACGTGCTGACCTCTGACCTGTGCCTCCCATGCACGAAACTCAAGCTCTTTCAACTGTGCCGTGGCAATGTGGGAATCAATAACGAGCTTGCCCTGTTCAAGCACGAGCCGCTGAACGTTAGCAGCCAACTCCGCCGCCTGCATGTCTATCTTGTAACCCTCAAGTATGG
>NZ_JABXWD010000218.1 GCF_019173545.1 Candidatus Magnetobacterium casense
GGCATCCTTTGTCGTAAAGTAGGGCGTAAAAAGACGCTTTAGTATGTCATCAGGGATGCCTCCACCGTTGTCTGATATTTCGACCCTGACGTTGCCGTTGAGAGAGTATAGTTCGATGAATATCTCTCCCCTTGTCGCTCTACTGTACAGCCCCTTGTCCCTGCTTGCCGTGATTGCATCTCTTGCGTTGTTTATTAGGTTGAGGACTACGTGTTTGAACTCGTTCTGATAACCGTAGACGATAAAGCCCTCCTCACATTCACATATCTCTATGCAGTCGTGTTTAAACAGCAGCTTTTTTCTGTCCTTCTCTTTGCACTCCAATTTTATTTCCAGGTTGTCTTTATTGACCATAAAGGAGATCAGTCGCAGGATATCCTTTATGGCGTGTGAGACGTTAAATGCGGTTTTTTCCTTTGAAGGTTGCAGGAAATTCCTGAAGTCGTTTATTGTTTCGGACATAAACATGACTTGCCCGTTTATCTTGTCCGTCATCTGTGATATGTAGTCTTTGTTGATTTCGCCAAAATCATAGGCGTCCTTAAAGTCCATAGTCATTACGCTTATGGCATTGAGGGGTTGCCGCCACTGATGCGCTATTGCCCCGATCATTTCACCCACCGCCGCCATCTTGGACTGCTGAATGAGCAATTGCTCCTTGTGTTGACGCACCGTGATCTCTTGATCAACACGCAGCTCAAGCTGTCTGTTAAGCTCCTGTAGCTCATCCTCACGGTGTTTGAGTTGCCGGAAGATTATGTCAAATGGCATCTTTAGCCCCGTCACTACAATTGCCCTATAATACAGAAAAAAAGACACTATCTTTAGTATGTGACCGGTAAAGTTAAAGATATCATATGGTGATGAATAGAAGGTGAACATGAGTTCGGTCAGGATCGTGACCATGATAGCGTAACTCATCAGTCTGAACACCCTGGGGGTGAATTCGTTGCGGTTTTTGCGTAATATCAAAAAGGCAATCACGAGTATCAACGAAATAACATATTCGCTTGTTTTTTTAAACGGTGTCAATCCCCTGCCGTCTACAAAGCATGTCGGAAACACATCCCAGAAGAGTATGGCGCCAAGAACGATAAACAGGAGAACAGAATATGTAGCAAACACCACATTGATGTTTATCTTTCGCTTGAAAAACAAGGGCGCCACAACCAATGACATGCTTTCGAGATAACGCGCCGCAATCCACAGGCTTGCCGCCCGATTGACCTCGTCATGTCCTATAAAGACCCCCAGCCCCTTATAGGCAAGCGTGTGAACCATGTCCAGGATGGCGATGAACAGAGACGCTATCCCGATAAACAGCAGATAGTCGTTCTCCATCCACTTCCTTGAGTTGTAGGCAACAACAAAGATAGAACATGCCACGATGATGCTGAATATCTCTGCTATGCTGTGAAACATCAGGTAGTGATTAAACAATGCCATTATTGATAAGTAACCGAGCATAAGTAACTATAGCAGGAAGAAGGGGTCAAGGGGGCTGGCCCCCTTGCGGGGGGTTCTAAAGGGGGGCGGAGCCGCCCCTTTCTTCTTCTCTTCTGCTCACATGCAGACACGTCTGACCTGTTTTATGTCCGTCAGGCCCTGGATGACCTTGTCTACGCCGTCCTGAAAGAGGGTCTTCATGCCGTCAACAATTGCCTGTTCTCTGATGACTTCCATCAGGGCCTTTTTCTGGATCAGCTTTTTGATTGGAGTCGTGCCAACTAGCAGCTCGTGAATACCTGCCCTGCCCCTGTAACCGGTGTTGTTGCACTTGTTACAGCCCTTGGCCTTGTAAAGGGTAAACTTGTCGTCATAGGTGACGCCAAGCTCAGGGAACGCTTGCCTGCCATAGGCCTCCACCAGCTCATCGAACTCGTCTTTTGCGGGGCGATAAGGCTGTTTGCAGTCCTTACAGAGTGTACGCACCAGACGCTGCGCCAGGACACCCAGGAGCGCATCGGCAAAGTTAAACGGGTCAAGCCCCATGTCAATCAACCTGGTAATGGTCTCCGGGGCACTGTTGGTGTGCAGCGTGCTAAAGACAAGATGCCCCGTCAGCGAGGCCTCAATACCAGTGGCCGCAGTTTCATGGTCTCTCATCTCACCAACCATGATAACATCAGGGTCGGCCCGGAGAAACGCCCTCATGGCACGGGCAAAGTCAAACTTTATCTTGGGCTTGACCTCCACCTGACACAGACCATACTGCGTGATCTCAACGGGGTCTTCGGCTGTCCATATCTTTGTCTCAGGGACGTTGATATGCCCCAGGGCACTGTGCAACGTGGTCGTCTTACCGGAACCCGTCGGCCCCACCACCAGCACCAGACCATAGGGCTTGGACACTATGCTTTTGAGTTCCGTCAGATTTCTCTCCGACAACCTCAGGGCATTGAGTGGCATCGGCTCACTGGCAGCCAGTATTCTCATTACAACGGCCTCGCCACCTACCGTGGGAAGGGTCGCAACACGAAGCTCGATCTGTTTGTCCTTATACGTAAACTTTATCTTGCCGTCCTGGGGCATACGCCGCTCGGCAATATCCAGGCTCGACATGATCTTGAGCCTCGACACGAGGGCGTTGTTATGCGAATAGGGTATTTCGATGTGCCTCATACAGGCACCGTCAACCCTGTAGCGGATATCCACCTTCTTTTTCATCTTACTTGGCTCTATATGTATGTCCGAGGCACCCTTTTCATAGGCGTCGATTATTATCTTGTTTGCCAGCCTGACAATTGCCCCCGCATTCTCATCCAGGTTGCTGTCGGTTCTGTCGGCATCATCCTCCTCTCTGATCTCAAGCTCACTGAGTATGTCAGAGACGGAGGATGTAGGCTTTGCGGCATACTCAGTGTCCTTTTCAAGTGAGTTGATGAACTTGCTGATATCCTCTTTCAGGGCAATGTTAAACTCATAGTCGTCGGCCTTAATGAGGCCCTTTATCTCACTTATCTTCATGTCGTTGGGACTGTCAATGGCAATAACCACCTTGCCCCCTGTTGCCGATATGGGTATCCAGTTGGCATTTTTGAGGTAGGTGAGATTAAGCCCCTTGGCTATGTCCCTGGGGATAAAGTATTTGTCTGAGTACTCTATGAACTTGTAGCCATACGATTGACTCAGGGCAGCGCCGATGTCCTTCTTCTGTACCTTGAACTCCTCCATGAGGACAACTTCTATCTCTTTTTTGCGTTCTCTGGCTGCTATAATTGCCCGCTTGAGTTCCTCCTCAGTGATGATGTTTTGCATGACAAGGTAGTTAAAGCGCGTGGTGAGCATTTTTGACTGATTGCGAAAGGCGATACCCAGGATGCGCGCTATCTCAACGATATTTTTTTCGTCATCTTTGCTGAAGGCCTCTTCTTCTTTCTTGTTTATCAGTTGGATGACCCCAAAGAGCCTGTTTTCAAACCGTATTGGAGTTGCAAGTATCTGTTTGGTTCTGAAGCCGGTTTTTTTGTCCCAGTTGCTGTCAAACGTCAGGCGCGGATTCATGCTATTGAGCATGGCCGTGTCGTAGACGTCGGGGATATTTATGGTCTCCAGCGTGTAGGCTACATATCCGGCAAGGCTCGAGGCGGATATGGGGAGTCTGATGCGCTTGATCTCTGCCCCCACCAGGTGCTTTGAGTACAGCTCGTTTCTCATGGGGTCTATCGCATAGATGGTTATGCGTTCGGCGTCAAAGAGTCCCAGGATATCGCTTATCAGTCTGATGAATATCTCATCTATGTTGCTGACCGAGTTGATCTTGTTGGTAACAGTCTTCAGGCGCTCATTGTACTGGAGCTTTTTTTCTAATTCCTGTACCTTTGTGATATCTTCTTTTTTCATTATCCATTTACACGGAAGTCTTAATATTAAGCCTCTATGACGCTATGGCGTTTCGTGTAATCTCCTCGGCCTTCTTAAACATGATATCTTTTTCCTTTTCCGAACGTGTTTCGATGTAAAACCTGACCTTTGGTTCCGTCCCGGATGGTCTGATCAGCAACCATGAGTCATCGTTGAAGATAATCTTGGTGCCGTCAAGGGTGATGATTTCCTTGATGGTCTTTGTCACGGCGCCAAAGCTGACGGTAGAGCCAACCTTCATGGCATCCTTGATGCGTGCGAGCTTATCCAGCAGCGGCTTGCCCACCAGCGAACGGTCAACGGAGACACCGGACCTGTCCGGATAAAAGTACCCAAACTCCTTCTGCACGGCAGCAAAGTACTCTCCGATGTTCATCCCCGTGGTAGCCATCATGTCAATTGCCGCCAGCAGGCCAAATATGGCGTCCTTTTCGAGCGTATGATTGTAACCGGAGATGCCGTCGCTCTCCTCAAAGGCGATGATGGCCTTGTCATCAGGGGCTGCCGTAGAGAGCATATATGGTCTGAAGTTCTTAAAGCCCACCATGGTCTCTCGTATGCCGATGCCAAGTTGTTTGGCTATTGCGTTTGCGAAGTTGCTCGTGGCCACGGACTTTGTCACCACGCCGGAGAGCCCCTTGTACTTGCAGAAGAAATGCAGGGCCAGGGCACCAAAGGAGTTCATGGGCAGTTCGGTATAGCCATCGGTAAAGCGTATTCTGTCGCCATCGGGGTCTATGATGACGCCGAGCTTGAGGGCGGCCTTGCTCTGTCTCAGGGCTTCGGTGACGGGCTTCATGTTTTCCTGGGAAGGCTCGGGGGCTATGCCGCCAAAGAGATTGTCATCCGTGGTTCTCATGTACTGAATCTTGGGGCTGTCTCCGAGGAGCCTGTTGGGTCTGCCGCGGGAGGCGCCGTGTATGTGGTCGATGCAGATAAAGACGTCTGCTTTTGCTATGAACTGTCTGAGTTTGGCTATATCGAAGGTCTTCTTCCTGTCCACGAACTTTTGGTAGAGCGATATCGGGTCGATTCTCTCATACTCGGAGGGTTGATGTTCGGGGATGATTACCTTTTTGGTCATCATATCGTTGCTGAGTTGTTCGATGACCTTTGTGATCTCTGCCCCGGCAGGGCCGCCATCGGAGGGGTTGAACTTGTACCCTGCCCATGTGGCGGGGTTGTGCGATGGCGTGAGGTTTATCGATGCGGCCCCGGAGAGTTCCTCAAGGGCGGATGAGAACTCCGGAGTGGTCGTTTCTCCGCTGTAGTAGACCTTTATGCCGTGTTTGTTCAGAAGTCCTATGACGATCCTGGCAAATTCCGGTCCCAGGAACCTGTTGTCATGGCCTACGATGACGCCACGTTTTTTTATCTCCTCAAAGTCTTTGACTCCCAGTGCCCGCATGACATCAGGCTCCTGAGCCTTAAACATATCAATGATTGCAGTGGTGACGATCCTCAGGTTGTTAAACGTGTAGTCGATACCGATCTCACCTCTCCAGCCCGACGTCCCGAAGACGACATTGGTGGTGTCCTGACTGTTTCTGGCAAACTGTTCTATTTCGGACAGTAGTCCTCTATTTTCATTAGGGGAAGACAGTATAGCCTTCCAGCACTCCCTGGCGCTGTTATACATATAAATTATACCTCCTGAGTTTCTTTTAGCTCCTTACAAAAAGATAACAATCGACCCTTGCAAATTCCGGTCGCTATAATAGTATCTATAAATGCCATTATATTTGTCAACATAGAAAAGCTACCGGGTGCATAAACTTTCCGCTGGTAAGTAACTTAGCATAAACATGTATAACATCACCAGCCTTATGGGGTCAAGGGGACTTCTTCGTGCCCGGGGCGGCTCGCCCCTCCCCTTGCGGGGGGGGCTGAAGGGGGGCGGAGCCGCCCCTTTCTTTCTTTAATTGGGTGAATTACGTTATAGTTACTTATGCTCTTCTGCTTAGTAGGAGTAATCTATGTGACCAATGGGTCAGCAAGAGGGCACAGCAGCCTCTTTCTTGTTCTTACGGTCAAGGACTATTGCCCTACTCTCAATCCTTACCGGATGAAAAGCCTCATTAAGGTAACAATGAAACCAGCCTGCGCCACCATCATTGCAGCCACCCACTTGAG
>NZ_JABXWD010000219.1 GCF_019173545.1 Candidatus Magnetobacterium casense
TTTCGCAGGAATGACAGTTACAGGCGTTTTCCAAGTGTGTCATTCCTGGCTTGACCAGGAATCCATGATGCATAAAAGCGTAGTTACCATGAAATATAAAGAGGATACCTATAACTTAAATAGTCATGATTAAAAAATAACTCTACTCCTGTTTTTTTAGTTATATTATCAATAAAAGCAAATATTTCTTTTCTTTTTCTTATTTCCTTTTGAAGCTTTTCATCTTGCAAAAAATCCTTGCTACCAAAATAATAATTATCAGCTATATAGCTAACAAGGCTAACAGTATTATCAGTGTTATCAGCATTACCTAAATACTCCTTTATCGCCTCCAAGACCGAAGTTTTACCGCTTCCGTTGATGCCTGTGAAGATCAGATGCTTTCGCCCGGTATCTGAAAGGGGTATATCGATATCTTTCAGATGCCTTACATTATGTATCTTTACCTTGGTTATGTATACGTCTGGGTCTGTCATATCCTTTAAGTGCGGATATTGTAGCATATACTGCGATTAGTTTCAATCGTAATTTTCAGGGGCTAATACCAGGTTGCATCCAAAGAGGTGGCTGCATGACCACGGTTGATTGTGGCGCTACCAAACATGTTGACTTGATAATAAATTGCAAATACAGACAGGAGATATGTTAAAATATAAGAGCTTAGGAAAAAGCGCCGTTACCTCAAACGATGCAAATATAAAAGGGATAAATTTTTCGGCTATTTATACTGAAAATCAAGAGGATACCAGATGGAGTTGTTATGAGCACTACATGGCATAAGTCAACCTGTCCGTACTGTGGATTTGGGTGTGGCCTGATGGTTGGGGTTGACGGCGGCAGGGTCGTAAAGGTGACCGGCATGAAGGGACATCCAACCAATGATGGCAGGCTGTGTGTGCTTGCAGAGACACTGCCGGGGGTGTTTGATGCCAGAGAGCGATTGACACGGCCAATGCTGCGACGTCAGGGGGTTCTGACAGAGGTTACCTGGCAGGAGGCCATTGGGCATGTGGCCGGAACGCTTATGGCTATAATACACGAACACGGCCCCGATGCCGTTGCATTTTATGGCGGCGCCAGTAAACTGACCGAGGAATATTACCTGATTAACAAACTCATGAGGGCCTGCATCGGCACAAACAACATTGAAAGTAGCACACGCCTGTGTATGGCCAGTACGGCTGCGGGATTGCTTTCAACCATTGGAGCTGATGCCCCCCCTGCGTGCTACGCCGATATAGAACATGCCGATCTGTTCTTTATTGCCGGCAACAATATGGCCGTGACGGTGCCGGTGTTGTTTCAGCGGGTTCGGGCCGCAAAGAAGGCCAACGGTGCAAAGGTTATCGTTGCAGACCCTCGCAGAACGGACACTGCTGCCATTGCCGATATCCACCTCCAGCTCATACCCGGCACCGACGTTGCCCTCAACAACGCCTTGGCACACGTGCTCTTAAGGGACGGTTTCGTTGACAAGGAACAGGTCGAACTCTACACAAGCGGCCTGTGTGACCTGAAAAATTTCCTGAAGGACTACACACCGGCAGTTGCGAGTCAGATCACGGGTTGTCCGCAGCAACAGATTGTCGAGGCGGCACATGCCATAGGTCAGTCAAAGGCCATGCTCACCTTCTGGTTTCAGGGGTATAATCACTCCTCGCAGGCCGTGTTTAAAAACAATACGTTGCACAACCTGTCGCTGTTGACGGGCAACTTCTGTCGTGTGGGGGCAGGGCCGATATCAATCACGGGGGAGTCAAACGCCCTTGGCTGTCGGTTTGTTGGGGCGCTGTCACACCTGCTACCGGGGATGCGTCTGGTGACCAACGCCACACATCGTCAGGAGGTGGCCGACTTTTGGGGCATCCCCGCCGAAAAAATAAAGCCCGTCCCTGGCCGCTCAATCATCGACATCATCGCCGGACTGCATAACGGAGAGATAAAGGCACTGTGGGTTGCATCGACCAATCCTGCGGCCTCCCTGCCACACACCCGGTGGGTACAGCAGGGGCTGGCCAAGGCTCAACTGCTCGTCGTTGCCGACATCTTTCACCCCACCGAAACCACCATGCTTGCAAACGTTATCCTGCCGGCGGCACAGTGGGGCGAAAAAACCGGCACCTTTGTATCCTCCGAGCGGCGTATCGAACTGGTTGAAAAATTCGTACAACCACCGGGGGAGGCCTTGCCCGATTATGAAATCATGTGGCTGATAGCCCGTCAGATGGGATTTGAGCGGGAATTCCCATACACCAGCCCCGAGGATGTCTTTGAGGAATGGAAGGGGTTGACACGTGGACGTCTGTGCGATACCAACGGCGTAACATACCGGCGCCTGAGAGGGGCCGTTGGACCTCAACTGCCATGTCCAACGCCAGAGCATCCAGGCACTGAACGGTTGTTTGGCAACCTGGAGTTTGCACGTCCCGATGGTAGGGCGGCGCTTTTGGCACGCAAATACATCCCGCCACTTGAAACACCGGATGAGGAATACCCCCTTATGCTCATCACGGGGCGTCTGGCATGTCAGTTCAATACCCGCACACGCACCGGACGCATTGACAGGTTATACAGGTCGGCTGCCGGCAGTTTCGTTGAGGTAAGCACTGAAGATGCCCGTGTCATCGGTGTTACGGAAGGCGATGTTGTCAGGGTCTCCTCACGTCGTGGCAGTGTGGTGGCAGAGGTGATGCTGTCGGAGCGGATACGGCCCGGCACGGTCTTTATCCCATGCCACTTTGGCGGTGCACTTGGGGGAGAACAGGACAGGTTGGTCAATCTCGTTACAAACCCCGTATACGACATACATTCCAAACAGCCGGAGTTCAAGCTTAGTGCTGTCAGGATAGTAAGGGCAGAGTGAAAGATATTTCCATACAGACGGTCAAATTTTTTGAATCCGTGCTCAGTGTATCGGTTGACGGGATACTGATCGTGGATGAGTCACAAGACGTAATCGTGGTCAATGACGCATTCTGTGCACCGTTTGGTTGTGTGCATGGCGACCTGCTGGAGACCAACTTGTATGTCTGGCTTCAACGCGTTGATGCCTCTCTGGTGCAACGCTGGGGTAGGCTTATCAGTGAGGTATACCTCAAAGGCAGGTGCAGCAACGTCGAAATTGCCATACCAACAAAGACGGGGGTTGAATACTTCAACGTCACGGCCTCATTACTAAAGCAGGTGCAGGAGCAGACTGTCAACGTCATCATCAGCATCTGGCACAACATCACGGCGCTTAAACAGACAGAGGCGGCACTGCGCCAGGAGCGTGACACCCTGGAGGTGCGTGTTGCACGGAGAACCGCCGAACTGGCAAAGGCCAACGAATCCCTTATGATTGAGATCGCCCAGCGTAAAGAGATGGAAAAACAAATAACTCGCTCCCTCGACGAAAAGGTTGAACTCTTAAAAGAAGTCCACCACCGTGTCAAGAACAACATGCAGATAATATGCAGCCTGCTCATGCTGCAAAGCAGCTACATAGAAGACGATAAGTATAAGGATATGTTCAGGGACAGCCTCAATCGCATCAGATCGATGGCCCTGCTGCACGAAAAACTCTGCCAGTCTCCGGACCTGGCCAACATCAACATACAAGCGTATATACTTGGCCTGACCAACACCATATTTAGTGCCTATAAGGTCAGTAACAGCGTGATTACCCTGGAACTGGACGTTGACGACATCCCCTTCAACATAGATACGGCCATGTCGTGCGGCCTGATCCTGACAGAGCTTATCTCCAACTCCCTGAGACACGCATTCCCGGATAACAGACAAGGTACGCTCAAAATAGCCCTGCATCGCCATGTTAATGGCAATTTCAAACTCACGGTCAAGGACGACGGCATTGGTATCCCCCAGGGCTTCGATATCAGAGAGCCTAACTCCCTGGGATTGCACCTGGCTGTCTCTATGGTGGAAAATAAATTTAACGGTCAGATAGAATTAAAAAACAATGACGGGACGGAATTTTGCATAATATTTAAAGAAATACTACCGCAATAACCTTTTGTTTATGACATTATATTATATGGCAATTTTAAATGTTCCAAACACACTGACTGTACTGAGAATATGTACGATACCGATTATCGTGACAATGCTCGTAAGCGGCAGACACATGGCGGCACTGTGGTTGTTCGTCTTTGCCTCCGTCACGGACATCCTTGACGGCCTTATCGCACGCCTTGCCAAGCAGCAGACCAAGCTGGGACGATTTCTCGACCCTATAGCGGACAAGCTCCTGTTGGTGACCTCGTATGTTACCTTTGCCTACTATGGATGGGTACCAGTGTGGTTGACTGTTGGCATCCTGTTGAGGGACGTCACAGTGGTGGCGGCGTTGGTGACGTTTTATCTGGTACACAAGTTTGTCTTCATACGGCCATCCATCCTGGGTAAGACAGCCATTGCCATGCAGATGGTGCTCTGTGCCCTGGTGCTGTTGCGGTTAAACTATGGCAACAGGATACCTGAACCCGTGGTGTTTGTCTGGCTAACGGCTGGGTTTACTATTGTCTCTGCGCTGCATTACTTGTATCTGGGGTTTACATATAAACGTGACTGACACGGTCGCCAACAAGATACTCTCCGTCTATCCGGACAGCCCTGCCGCAGAGGCCGGCATCAGGCCCGGCGATGAACTGCTCTCTATCAACGGCAACGCCATCAACGACGAAATAGACCTCACCTTCTACGCTGCCGATACCACGGATGAGCTGGAGGTGGTCATCCGGCGTCGTGGCCGCCTTATACACGTATCAATCCCGCTGGATGAGCAACAGTGGTTGGGGATTGAGCTACAGTCGTTTAAGATAAAGACCTGCAAGAACCACTGTCCCTTTTGCTTTGTTTCGCAACTGCCCCGGGGATTACGAAGAACCCTGTACATCAAGGACGAAGACTATCGCATGTCCTTTCTCTATGGCGGTTACATCACGCTCACGAACCTGACCCCGGAGGAAAAAACACGAATCGTACAGCAGCGTCTAAGCCCCCTGTACGTATCCGTCCACACCACGGACAATGCGCTGAGTCAACACCTACTTGGCAATCCAGATTCGGTTGACATCCTGGGTGAGATAGGGTTTTTCGCAAGCAACCGGATAACCCTGCACACACAGATCGTACTCTGCCCCGGTCTGAACGACGGCCAAAACCTCCGACGAACCATCAGCGACCTGGCGGGATTCTTTCCATATGTGGAGTCCATAGCGGTGGTGCCCGTTGGTCTGACCGCCCACGGCAAAAAGAGGGTGAATCCCGTTACCAGGGCGGATGCTCAAAACGCCCTCGATCTCATTGGCAGGTTGCAGGGGGAGTTCCTCAATAGACACGGGCAGGTTATCGTCTATGCCGCCGATGAGCTTTATCTGCGTGCAGAGGTCGATATCCCCCCGCTGAGTCATTACGGGGAACTGCCCCAGGTAGAAAACGGCGTGGGACTGATTGCGTCGTTTCTGGATGGCGCACAGGGCTTTGAGGGTCTGCGGCGTACACCCAAGCGGACAGCGGCGACGTTTACGGCCATGTCCTTTTATCCGTTTCTGAGGGACTTTGCCAGGACACTTCATGAAAAAACGACATACAATCTCAGGGTAGTACCCGTGGAGAACAAGTTCTTTGGTACCTCCGTAACCGTCACGGGGTTGCTCACCGGCGGGGATGTGATCAATGCCCTTGGAAATCAGATCAAGAAGGGCGAGGTGTTACTGATTCCGGATATCGTGCTCAGGGCCGCCGGCGACGTCTTTCTGGATGACGTCACGGTGGCTGGAATCGGGGATGCCCTGAGGGTCAGGGCAGAGGTCATAGAGTCCACATTTGATGGGCTTATTACGGCATTAGAGGAGTTACGTTAGGATGATAAGCAGAAGAGCATAAGTAACTATAACAAGCAAGGAAGGGGTCAAGGGGGCTGGCCCCCTTGCGGGGGGTTCTGAAGGGGGCCAGGTGTGACCTGGAGCGCCAAGAAGCGGAGCCGC
>NZ_JABXWD010000022.1 GCF_019173545.1 Candidatus Magnetobacterium casense
GGGGTCAAGGGGACTGGTCCCCTTGCGGGGGGTTCTGAAGGGGGGCGGAGCCGCCCCTTTCTTTCTTGCCTTAAAGTATAGTTACCATGAAATATAAAGAGGATACCCTGAATTTCTGTATTTGTTCTTTTGTCTTATCAGTAGGTCAATGCCGCAAAAAAAACAGCCTGTGCATTAATGGCATCTGGAGAGGTATTTAGGTCCCTCAATGCCACTTTCTGCACAGGCAGGAATCTGTTTTTCTTAACTTACGCTTTATTTCTGGCGCTTTATTTCTGGCGCTTTATTTCTGGCGCTTTATTTCTGGCCTTTGAGGCTGACCTCTTTTGTAAAGGTGCCAAGCTCATATACGGAATCCTTTACGCCTGGTTCGACAACCAGTGTCAGTGAGGCTTCTACTACGGCATCCTCTACGCCCGGGGGTAGTTTGACCTCAAATGTTTCCTCGTTGGCCTTAAACGGCTGAAGCGACGTATCCCTCATGAGTGAGAGTTTCCTCAGTGAAGCAAAGACCATCGTGTTATCCTGATAGCCTAGTTTTTTCTGTGGCATGTAGTACTTCGTCTCTGAGAATATCTCCTTGCCGTCCTTGGACTTTACCTTGACCTTGAGCGAAAAGTGTGTCGGAGACGGGCAGCCATCCGGGAATCTGTGTCCGATATCGTGAGTGATCTTTGTCTTTATGACAACCTGCGGGATTGACAGTACCTCTGGTAACTTTACCTTAAAGGTATAGGCCATTGCAGTGACATCAAACTTGATATGCTCCTTGAGCCTCTTCATCTGGAATTCCCTGTCGTCGTAGTTGGGTGGGAAGCGGTGTCCTGTGTTAGGCGCTCTCATGTGGCAATCCTGGCATCCCTTGTCTCCACCATTTGGGATATAGTTTTGCAGCCAGCTGTCGTAGTTTGACACGCACCACATAGGCTCGGCCGAGTGCAGGAGGTTTGGTCCCTGGTGGCAGCGGCCACAGAAGGATGAGTCCTCCATCATCTCTGCACGCTTGGACTTTGTAAAGACTGAATCAGCATGTGCTCCACCGATTTCCTTATTGCCATAGATGGTATCTTTTGCAGGGGCACCATCTCTGAACGTCCTGACAAAGGCGTTTCTGTTATGACATATTATGCAGTTGATCTGGAGCTTTTCGATGATATCAAAGTCCTGCTTCACAACGGCGTCGGCTATTTCCTGCGCTGCCGCCTCGGAGGCATCCTCCAACTGCGGGATATGACAGATAAAGCACGGCATCATGTAGTCTTTAATGCTCTTTGTGATCTCGTGGGATTTTTTGAGCTCACCATCACGCTGTTTCATATAATCAATCAACGTACCTAGCGTTTTGCTAAAAGGACCGATTAACGGTTTGGAATGGAGGGATTTCTCCCAGTCCTTATAAATCTGTTCATGACACTGCTTACACCGTGTCGAGTCATACATGGCTATCAGTTCTTTAACGGTCTTTACTTCTTTACCGGTGTCATCAGCTCTAGCCATTACAATTGACGGAACAAGAAGTCCAAGTGCTAATGTTAACAATACAAACAACTTCAACGTTCTCATGTATTAAACCTCCTAATGTTAATACGTACTGTTCTTTTTCATCTGTTTACACACAAAACTAAACCACTTCTCTCTGTTTCTTTTACGGTAACGTCTGAACCATTTCCCGACAATCACCACCTTTCTTTTTGTCTATCTATAAATTGTAATAATACTGTGTTATAACATTATTGCAAAAAAAAAGCAAGTATTTTTTATCCTTACCAGGGGACACGCAGGTAACTTCAAATGAGCGTCAATATTGCGTAACCATAGTCACTGACGCCCCACGCTGAAATGCAATATGCTATTATGCAACGGCCATAATTTATGGCTATCAGTATTTTCTTTGCAGGGAGAAACTCTAAAAGATGCAATTTATCGACTGGAGCAGTAAGTTGGCAGTAAACGCAGCGGATATAGACAACCAGCACAAAAAACTTGTCGATATCATCAATGAACTCTACAGCGCCATGCAGGGTGGTAAGGGGGCGGCAGTGATGGGCAAGGTGCTCGGAGAACTGATCGGCTACACAAAAGACCACTTCGCATACGAAGAGAAGTTAATGGTGCAGCACAAGTACAACGACAACAACAAGCACAAGCTCGAACATGACAAGCTGACAAAGCAGGTACTCGACCTGCAGAAGCAATTTACAGACGGCAAGATGGTAGTAACCGTAGAGGTAATGAACTTCCTCAAGAAGTGGCTAAACGATCACATCCTCGACAAGGACAAAACGTTTGCCGCCTTCCTCAACCAAAAGGGCGTACACTAAGTCCCTCCGAAAAAAAAAGAAGTGGGCGGTTGTATGAGGGTGGAACCGTCCACTTGTATCCTTTAAACATTGTCAACTGGGTTATGAACCATATCTCATAGCCTACCAAGCAATCATTGTACAATACTTAGCAGCCATTGTAAAAAATATCCCCTTTACGTTAAACTAAAGCCGGTAAAGGTTTTGAAACAACACAATTACACAGGCAATAAAGCAGTATAAGGAAAACGAAGATGATTGAAGCTATAGATACATACCATGAACCAGGCAAAAGAAGGGGTCAAGGGGTCCGTGACCCCTTGCAGGGGGTTCTGAAGGGGGGCAGAGCCGCCCCTTTCTTGCCTTTCGTCGTTACATTGTTGCTCATCCTCCAGGTGGCGCTGTTGCTGTCGTGTACGAGGGAGATTCGGTATACCGAGGACGAAATAAGCGGGTTCACCCCCGAGACCAGAGTACATATCAGAAACGGTGAGATAGCCTTTTTCATGGCACAGGAGGAGGTCAGGTTTGCCATCGGCTCTCCTACCGACATATTGGTGCTGCCGCCAAGATACGATGGCAAGGAACGCATACAATGGACTTATAAGAAGTGGGGAGGGGTTATTACGACAACCCTCGTGTTTGTAGATAACAAACTAATGGAAATCACAAGCAATGACCAAAATTTGAAGAGAAGATGAAATCTAAAGAGATAAGAGACAGTTTTCTGCAATACTTCCAAAACAAAAAGCACGAACTCGTAAAGAGCGCCGCCCTGCTGCCAAAGGGCGACCCAACATTGCTGTTTACCAACGCCGGGATGGTGCAGTTTAAGAACTACTTCCTCGGCACGGACACGCCCCCATACACAAAGGCCGTCTCCTGCCAGAAGTGCATGAGGGCCGGGGGCAAACAGAGCGATATCGAAAACGTCGGATTCACGGCAAGACACCATACGCTATTTGAGATGCTTGGCAACTTCTCCTTCGGGGATTACTTCAAGCGTGACGCCATTGTCTATGCCTGGGAACTCCTCACACAGTGGTTTAAGCTCCCGACAGATAAGCTCTACGCCTCCGTCTACGAGGACGACGACGAGGCAGCCGACCTGTGGGTGCAACACACGTCCATCGCACCGGAGCGCATCAGACGCCTGGGGGCAAAGGACAACTTCTGGCAGATGGGCGACACCGGCCCCTGCGGCCCATGCTCGGAGATTATCATCGACCAGGGCGCCCATATGGGATGCGGCAAACCAGGCTGCGACGTGGGCTGTGACTGCGACCGATACCTCGAACTCTGGAACCTCGTCTTTATGCAGTACGAAAAGGACTCCAACGGCACCCTCACTCCGCTGCCAAGGCCAAGTATCGATACCGGCATGGGCCTTGAACGCATAACGGCAGTGATGCAACAAAAGTCCTCCAACTTCGACACCGACATCTTTGCCCCAATCATCGGGGCTATCAGCACCGGCACCGGCGTCCCCTACGGCAACAACAAACGACAGGACTCCTCCATACGCGTGGTGGCAGACCATATCCGTTGCCTGACATTTCTGTTGAGCGAAGGTCTCCTGCCCGCCAACGATGGCCGTGGCTACGTCCTCAGACGGATAATACGCCGCGCAAGCAGACATGCAAGGGTACTGGGTAGGGACAGGGCATTCCTCTACAGCCTCGTGCCCGCCGTGATTGAGGCAATGGGTGAGGTCTACCCCGAAATTACGATAAACAGCAGCCGTTGTCAAGACATACTCAAGAGCGAAGAAGAACGCTTCTTCAGAACCCTCCAAAAGGGTTCCGAAATCATAGAAGACCTGATCAGCTCTCTGCGGACATCAAACCAGGACGTCCTCCCCGGGGCGGAGGTCTTTCGCCTGTACGACACCTACGGATTCCCCCTGGAGTTGAGCGTGGAAATCGCCCGGGAAAACGGCATGACCGTCGATGAGACAGGCTTTGCACAGGAGATGGAAAGACAGAAGACCCGCGGGAAGGCCTCCTGGACCGAGGAGGGTCACGGACCGTCGGCACTGATGACGTCCCTGTACAATAGCGTTGCAAAGATAAACGGTGAAACCTACTTCCTCGGCTATGAGCTTCTGGAGTCGGAGTCGGAGGTGCGTTGCCTGTTGCGGGAGTCCGAAAACGTCGATGCCCTCCTTGCAGGACAGCAGGGCGAGGTCATCCTTGACAAGACCCCCTTCTATGGGGAGTCCGGCGGACAGGCCGGTGATACCGGGATTATCACCACAGATGATGCCCTCATCGAGGTGACGGATACCAAAAAGACCCCAAACAACCTCATCATCCACAAGGTGGTGGTAAAACGTGGACAGATGCGCCTCTCTGACAGGGTTCTCTGTCGCGTCAACGAAGAGGACAGGCTCGCCACGATGAAAAACCACAGCGCCACTCACCTGCTCCACGCCGCCCTGAGAAACCTCCTGGGGGAACACGTCAAGCAGGCAGGCTCTCTGGTATCTCCAACGCGCCTGCGGTTTGACTTCACCCACTTCTACCAACTAAGCCCCGCCGACAAGGACGCCATCGAGGACATGGTCAACGAAAAGGTCATGGACAACATCGGGATCAATACACACCTGATGGACCTCAATAATGCGATATCCTATGGGGCAACGGCCCTCTTTGATGAGAAGTACGGCGACGTCGTGCGCGTCGTTGAGATGGGCGACTTCAGCAAGGAGCTTTGTGGCGGCACACACTGCACAGCCAGTGGTGAAATCGGGCCGTTTGTCATCGTCTCCGAGGCCAGTATCGCATCCGGCGTGCGCAGGATCGAGGCGCTGACAGGAAAACAGGCACTGGCATTCATCCGAAAAAACTCTCAGCAGCTACATGCCATTGCACAGACCCTCAAGACGGATAACCCCCTGGATAAGGCTGTAACCCTGTCGCAACACGCCAGGGAACTGGAAAAAGAACTGGAACACCTCAAACACAAGGCAATGGCCAACGAAACGTCAACGTACCTCAGCGGGATCGTTGAGATCAACGGGGTCAAGACGCTCGTGGTCAGAAAGGACGGCTTTAATCAGAAGGAACTACGGGATTTTGCCGATAGCCTGAAAGGAAAACTGGGCAGCGCCATTATACTGGTGGCTTCGACCCTCGAGGACCAAACGAACTTCCTCTGCATGGTGGCAAAGGACCTCACCGACAGGTTTGACGCCGGCAGGTTGTTAAAGGTTGTTTTATCGGCAGCCGATGGCAGGGGCGGGGGCAAGAAGGATATGGCCCAGGGTGGTACCAGGCAAAACGAAAAGGTCAATGACGCATTAAGCAATATATATGACGCAATAAAAAAGGAGGCTACGTAAGTGATATTGAATTCGCTAAAAAATGCCATGTTTGCAGCGCTTGGCGCACAGGAGATGGTAATGGAGCTGGTTGACAAGCTGGTGCAAAGGGGGCAGATCAGTGAGGCGCAGGGGGTAAAATTGGTCAAAGAGTGGACAGACAAGGTCAATAAAACCGGCACGGATATATCCTTAAATCTGGTGGACGCGATACACAAGACACTGGATAGGATGAGCCTGCCAACCAAAGAAGACGTCGATGCCCTTACCAAAAAAGTGAACATCCTCACAGCGAGGGTCGGCGAACTCGAAGACATAATACAACGCCTTACCGCAAAAGATACCAAAGACGTATAGGTATAGATGCTCTCTGAACTGCTCAGGATCCGCCGCACCTACAAGAACATAAACCGGATCAGCCAGATATTAAATGTTTTTATCAAGCACGGGTTTGGGCAGGTTGTGGAGATGCTCAATCTCAGCCGTCTGATTCCGTTTCGCAAGCGTCTGAAGCTCCTGACCGAAGGCGAACTTATCGAAACAACGGTGGCCGAGCGTCTGAGGCGTGCCTTTGCGGAGTTGGGGCCATCGTTTATCAAACTGGCGCAGATACTCTCATCCCGTCCCGACCTCATAACCGAAAAGTATGCCAACGAGTTTGAAAAGCTCCAGGACGAGGTTCCGCCCTTTGACTTCACCGAAGTGCGACAGATAATCGAAACCGACCTCAAGGTGCCCTTAGAGGGCGTCTTTGCCTCCATTGATGAGCAGCCCATAGCCGCAGCCTCGATTTCGCAAGTACACAACGCCACTCTTAATGATGGCACCAGGGTGGTGGTCAAGGTGCAACGTCCGGGGATCAGGGAGATCATTGAGACCGACATCAGTATCATGAAGTTCTTGTCTACGCTGATGATAAAGTACCTCCCCGATGCCGACGTCTTTAATCCGCTGGGCATAGTGGAGGAGTTTGCAAAGACCATCAGGAAGGAGTTGAACTTTACCGAAGAGGTCAGAAACATCGCACGTTTTGCGGCGAACTTCAAGCACTCCTATGCGATAAAGATACCCAACACCTACGACAAGTACATCTCCGACAGGGTGATCGTGATGGAGCGGATCGAGGGCATACGGATGAGCGACCTCGACGCCATGGACGCAGCCGGACTGGACAGACACGACATATCGGTCAAGCTCGTCAATGCCTACTTTAAGATGATCCTCGATGACGGCTTTTTTCACGCCGACCCCCATCCTGGCAATCTCTTTGTTCTATCCGATGGCAGGGTGGCCATAGTGGACTTTGGAATGGTTGGCTGGATCACCCCGAATGTTATGGAGAATATAGCCACTATCCTGTTGGCGTTAATCAACAAGGACTTTGACTCCATGATTGACGAGTTCATTGCCCTTGGCATGGTTACGGAGGAGATAGACCTTGACAGGTTCAAGCATGAGTTCATGGCCGACATGATGGAGCTGCTGCTGCCCCTGTACGACTCCGCCCTGGCCGATATCAACTTTGCACAGTACCTCGATACCATAACACGCCTGTCGATTAAACACAAGCTCAGGATACCCTCATCCATGCTCTTGATTGACAAGTGTATGCTCATCATAGACAGCATAGTGCGCGACCTTGACCCGGAGTTCAATTTCATTTCGCATGCAACCCCCTACACCTCCACGCTGTTGAGGAAGAAGTATGGCCCCAAGCGTGTCATGGACAAGTTCCAGCGCAACTTCACCGAACTTGCCGACTCGGTCATCGACACCCCCAAAAAGGTGCGCGTACTGTTGAGACGTCTAATCAACAACGAGTTCACTACCAAGATGTCTATCGTGGGCATTGACCGTCTGATCAGGGACATTGACCGCTCCACTAACCGTCTCTCCTTCAGCATCGTCATAGCCTCGATCATCATGAGTTCGTCGATCCTGACCGTATCGGGCGTTGGGGCCAAAATTTTTGACATCCCGGCCATAGGCACCCTTGGCTTTATGATCGCATTCTTCCTCGGCATCTGGCTGATTATATCCATCCTGCGCTCAGGCCGCCTCTGACGGGAAGAAAAACAAAAAAAGAAAGGGCCGGCACACAATCAGTTCTGCGGCCAGCCCCTCTTCAATTACCCAATCGTGCCTTGTTGCTCTTATCGCTTAGGGCTTATTTGATCTGCCACTGTGAGGGCAGACCATGCATAATAAGTCCATCGGATGATATGTTATTGCTATTCATCATCCAGGCAACAACATCATTATTGTTGGTGTTTTGCCAGATTATATCGACCTTGCCATCACCGTTGAGGTCTTCTATGCCTTTGAATATCCAGTTTAGCGGCAGATTATGAGTTACATACGCCCCTGAAGTTATCACGGTTGAATCGATAAACCAGAGAACAACATCGCCGGTGGATATATTTTGCAGCAATGCTTCTGCCTTGCCATCGCCTTTAAAGTCCCCCGCTGCCATAATATGCCAATCTGAAGGCAGGGCAAGAGTGATAAAGTTCCCGTATGATATGGTGGCACCATCCATGAGCCAGACAAAGACATCACCAGTGTTGTTATCTTGCCAGAGCATATCACTTTTGACGTCACTGTTGAGGTCGGCTATGGCTTTTAACACCCAGTTTGACGGCAGATTCTTGGTCACATATTTGCCGGAACTTATCGTGGCCCCATTCATAAACCAGATACCGACATCCCCCAGAGCGGTATTTTGCAACAGTATATCGTCCTTACCATCGCCGTCAAAATCTCCCACTCCTATAAACTTCCACGATGAAGGCAGACCATGGAAAACATAGCCTCCTGATGATATGGTAGCGCCATTCATTATCCAGGCAACAACATCACCCGTGTTGGTGTCCAGCCAGAGCATATCGGCCTTGCCGTCTCCGTTGAGGTCGGGTTTACCTCTAAGCACCCAATTTGACGGCAGATTCATGGTCACATACTTGCCGGAATTTATTGTGGCTCCATTCATAAACCAGATGCCGACATCCCCCAGAGCGGTGTTTTGTAGCAATATATCAGCCTTGCCATCGCCATCGAAGTCATTTTTAACGTGCAGGGTCGGCGCCGGGGGTGACGCAGGGGCAAACTTTTCTACGCGATAATTACCCGTATCGGCAACGTATACATTTCCGGAGCTGTCCACTGCAATTGACTGTGCTCCCGAAAACTCTCCGTCTGCTGATCCCTGACTTCCCCACTTGGTTACAAAATTACCGCTTGCACCAAACTTCTGAACTCTATTGGCCAAAGAATCAATCGTATATATGTTTCCGGCACTGTCAAGTCTCAGACCAACAACAGCGGTAAACTGCCCATCGCCTGAACCAGCATCCCCAATCTGGGCTATAAAATTGCCGCTTGCATCAAACTTCTGGATGCGCGCATTATAACTGGCAATACCTGAGTCTGCAACATATACGTTGCCTGCCGTGTCTACTGCCACTTCCATGGGCTGACCAAGCTGCCCGGCTCCGTACCCGGCACTCCCCCATTTGGCAACAAAGTTGCCGTTTGAATCAAACTTATGGATGCAGAAGTTTCCGGAATCGGAGACATACACGTTTCCGGCGCCGTCAACGGCAACTCCCTGAACATTACTCATCAGCCCTTTCCCCATCTGGGTTATAAAATTGCCGTTTGAATCAAACTTCTGGATGCGACCGTTGCCGTTGTCAGCCGTATACACGTTTCCGGCGCTGTCTACGGCTACCTTCAGGGGAGATAACCCCGTAAATTGTCCATCCCCTGTGCCTACACTTCCCCACTTGGCTATAAAATTACCGTTTGAATTGAACTTATGGACGCAATGGCCTACAGGATCAGCCACATACACGTTGCCTGCACTGTCGGCAGCCACTCCGGTGGGTAAGTAAAACTGTCCATTGTCCGGGCCATAGCTCCCCCATTTGGCAACAAAGGTATAAGTCGTCGATGTTGGCGTAGGTGTTGGGGTGATAGTCGGCGTTGGCGTCGGTCTTGACGTCGGCGTTGGTGTCGGTGCCGTAGTCGGTGTTGGTGTTGGCCTTGACGTCGGCGTTGGAGTCGGTGCCGTAGTTGGCGTCGGCGTTGGTGTTGGCCTTGACGTCGGCGTTGGTGTCGGAGTTGTAACTATCACCGTAGGGGGAGTGCCATCGCCTGAGACATTGCTTGCTAACATGGTTACGGCCGCAGAGGCATTAACTGCAAAACCACTGAGACATAAGGCTCCAATTACAACAAACATCAGCAATATCAACAATAGTCCAGCACTGAATCGTTGGTGACGGCGGAGATACTTCATCCTTGTTTGAATATTGTTTCGAAACGACATAGTTTCTTCCTCCAAATATACGTTATATGGTTCTGCCGGACAGAAAAATCTGTTACCTGACACAGATACCAACACTATTCTACTCCCTGTATAATATAATTGCCTAAATACCGGCAGTGTTGCAAAGTGTTATCATGTTCACGTAACCACTGCCAGGGGGTAGGGGTAAGCAAATGCAAACCGTTAGCTACACTTTTGCATTTAACGTGCCCGTAATAGCTACAAACAAAACAGGTCTTTTTGAGATAAAGATACGGGTGGAGGTATGACATGTTTTGTGAGTAGATGACAAAATATGTCAGTGTATGAAATATTATTTTCTTGTGACTTATGATACTAGTCATAGAATCTTATTCGTATCTTGGGTACAATAATATTATGTTATAATAGATCATGAGGGAAGGGAGTTTGTTATATGCTTATACGATATTTAAGATGCAGCAAGGACATAATAACCCTAACCTTGCTTATAGTTTTAGCTTTTAGCTTTGTTGATGGACACACTATCACAATAAGCGTTAATGGCGATGGGGAGTTTTGGGTCAATCTGGATGTATGTTCCGCAAAAAATCCAAATTCCTTTGGCAATAACAATTTAGACTCTTTCTATTGTGAAGGCATTCGTTTTATAGAAATTTTCAGAGATATCGTTTCGTGTTTCTCCATTGACAAGCATATGTATGTTTTTTTAGAGACGTTTCTAACAAATAAACCACCAAACCTCCTGTAATTTTTAATTACTTAACTGAGAAGGAAGAGACCGTTTTACGGTTTCCTATCAAAAACAGTGGAGGTATATGCCAATGAAAAACAGAGGCGTCAGAAATCTCTTTGTGTACGGGAGTCTTCTGTGTTTTGCCAGCCTGGTTGTAATCACCTTTGACACCTATGCCAAACTTGATGCAAGGGCCCCACAGATAACCGACGAGGTAAACAAAGGGAAAATCGCATGGCACAAATACGACTGCATCGGCTGCCATACTATCTTGGGCAATGGCTCATACTTTGCCCCGGACATGACCAAGATCACGCAACACGTACCGCACAGTTACCTTAAAAAGTTCCTGGTAAACCCCAAAAAGGTCAATGCAACCAGCAACATGCCCGTCCTTGGGGTCAGCGCAGAGGAGGCCGATAATCTGATTTCGTTTCTCGACTGGATATCGCAGGTGGATACAAACGGCTGGCCTCCCAAGCCCATATACACCGTCACGATGAGGTCCGATGACAGAGCGTCGGTCTACCACAAGTACGAGTGCGCCATCTGTCACACGATAAACGGAGTGGGCGGGACATCGGGCCCTGACCTCTCACACGTGGCTACCAAACAGCCTGACCCACAGTGGCATAAGCGGCATTTGCTTAACCCTGCGGAGGTGGTTGCCGATTCGGCCATGCCGCCCTACCCGCAGATAAGCGGGGAAGAACTCGACAAGCTCGTAAACTATCTGCTTACTCTTAAGTAAGCATAAGGAGGTCAAGGCAATGAAATATCAAAGTCAGAAGGTGGCAACGTACTTCTTCACGTATGCCGTGGTGTTGTTTTTAGTGCAGGTGATTGTCGGCGTTATAGCGGCAGTGCAGTTTATAGCGCCGGACATCCTGCCGCTGAAGTTTAACATCACACGCACGCTTCACATAAACGCCCTTGTGGTGTGGCTCCTTGTTGGTCTGATGGGGGCAACCTACTATGTTGTGCCCGAGGAGTCAGAGAGGGAGCTTTGGAGTGTTCCACTTGCCATGTTTCAGTTTTGGGCAACCGTGGGGGCCATTGGCGCCGTAGTGGTGGGGTTTATCATCCAGGGGTTTTTTCCGCAGGCCAACATCACCGTGCTTGGGACGCATCTGCTCAGTGAGGGGCGTGAGTACATAGAGGCGCCGCGGTGGGCAGACTGGCTGATAGCATTGTCGGCGATCCTGTTTATGGTAAACTGCGCCATGACAATGATCAAGGGCAAGAGGTGGACAGGCATCAATGGTACACTATTGGGTGGACTGGCATTTATGACACTCATGTACCTGCCCGGGATGTTTTACGTAAAGAGTATGGTCAAGGACCAGTACTGGTGGTGGTGGGTGGTGCATCTTTGGGTTGAGGGTGCGTGGGAGGTCATAGCAGGGGCGCTTCTTGCGTTTATGCTCCTGAAGGTGACCAACGCTCATAGGGAAGTACTGGAGAAGTGGATGTACATAGAGGTGTTCCTGGTTCTTTTTACAGGTATCCTCGGCACCGGACATCACTACTACTGGATAGGCACCCCCGGGTACTGGCTCTGGATAGGGGGTATATTTAGTTCGCTTGAGCCAATTCCTCTGCTCATCATGGTCTGGGACGCCTTCAGAACCACACGACAGCACAGGGTCATATCCAACAAGCTGGGATTGTTCTATGCCGTGGCTCATGCCATATTCAACTTCGTCGGGGCCGGCCTCTGGGGTGTGGTGCATACGCTGCCCTCCGTCAACAAGTGGACGCATGGTACACAGCTCACCACGGCCCATGGACACCTGGCCTTCTACGGTGCATACGTGTTGCTGGTGGTTGCGATAATCTACATAACGCTTCCGCACCTCAGAGGGGTCAAGGAGTTTGACTCTTCGCGCGGCTATCGGTCATTCTGGTGGATGACTATTTCGATGGTGATGATCGCCCTGACGATAACCGGTGCAGGGATGGTGCAGATATACATGGAAAGGCTCCTTGGGCTGGACTACGTATCGGTCAAGAACAACTTCAACTTCTGGTTCTGGGTCTGGAGGGCCATCTTTGGCGTAGGATTCCTCTATGACACATGGCTGCTGGTGCTTGACTTCTTTAAACTCGGCAGGGAACCTGTCAAGGCACATTCGGCCATAAGACTTGAGGTCGAACCAGTTTCCAGATAGCGATTTGATTTGAGGGAGGGCAAAACCCTCCCTTCTTTTTTTTAGAGGTGTACAAGGCAATGATAAGGCAGGGAAGTCTATGCGTCATTCGCAGGCTAACTCAGATGGGGGCTTTGATAGCGATACTTCTGTTTCCCGTCTTTGACGTCTTCAGGTATGACATCGATGACCAGACGCTGTATCTGTTTGGGCATCCGTGGGGGCTTGGCATCAGGGAGGCCGTGATATCGGCAAGCGGCAGTGTGGATGCCGGGTTTGTTACCATACAGGTCTTAACCAGGGCCATGTTTCCGTGGCTATTGGCGCTGTCGTTTTTTCCGCTTATGGGATTTCTCTTTGGGAGGTTCTTCTGTGGATGGTTCTGTCCTGAGGGGTTGCTCTTTGAATACGCCGACTGGCTCTGTCTTAAAATCATTGGAAGGCGGAGCATTTACGGTAAAAAAAGCAGCGACCCTCCGGTTGAGATAAATAACAGGGCATTGTATGGCACGCTTGCCGTGTTATCTTTGCTTGTTATCGCACCAGTTACGGGGGTGTTTCTCAGCGGATATCTTATTTCACCACGGAGGATATGGCATGAGTTGGTCTCCCTTGAACCCTCCGGCGGACTTTTGACTGGTATCGTTGGCGTTACGATTTACATGTACACGACGTCGATATTTGTGAGGCACGAATTTTGCCGATATGTGTGTGCGGCAGGGCTTATGCAGATGCTCTTTGGCTGGATAAGCCCATTTTCGTTGCGCATCAGGTTTGACAGGGAGCGATTTTTTCAATGTACGGATTGCAGAAAGTGTGAAAAGACCTGCTTTATGGACGTAAAGCCACGTCTGCCCAAAAGGGACATAAACTGCGTAAACTGCGGTAAGTGCATCGTCGCATGTGAAAGAGAACTTGGCGCCAAAAAAGGCCTGTTTGGCTATCGATCGGGCAAGAACTGAGAAGGAAAGGCTTTACCTCTTTATCGCTTCATGACGCTCCGGAATGCGATTGCCCTGACAAAAGTACTACCTGTTCCGTATTTAATTCGATCGAAATCTGCTATGGCATCGTTATATGATTTTTGTCATAAAAAATTATGTGGATTTTTTATACGATACTTATGTTATAGTATCGAAGGATTTTTTTTACTGGAGGCAGATATACGAAGGTGAAAATAAAAAAACAGTCAAGAAAGGAGGGCGCAAAGGAAGAGAATAAGACAACCGATCCAAGATTGGGTAGAGACATGATGCCCGCAAAAGGCAACCAACCAAAGACAATCAACCAAAGACAACGGGCGATGGGGCAATTTTAAGGTGCTCCTTAACGCATGCGTGTGCCGGATGATTGTCAAGTGAGAGCAGTTTAGTATGATAAGGAGGATAATCAATGAGAAAGAATTTGGTGTTGGTAGCGACAATATGCACACTGCTTTTTACCTTTGTTACCGGTGAGGTTTATGGAGCTGATCTGGCGTTAGGCAAGAAGGTCTTTCAGAGAAGATGTGCGTTTTGTCATGGTCAAAAAGGTAACGGTAATGGTTATGCCGACTTCGTTTACAAGACAAACGAAAAAGGCAAGATATGGAAGTTGTATCCACGTGATTTCACACAAGGGGTCTTCAGGTTCAGGTCAACGGCAACAGGCAGCCTGCCTACGGATGCAGACCTCCTCCGCCTCATAGAGGTTGGGATTCCCAGATCAAGTATGCCCCCGACGAGGGACCTTGACGATGCAGAGAGAAGGGCCGTTGTTGAGTACATAAAGTCGCTTTCGCCAAGATGGAAAGACGAGGGGCAAGGTACGGCTATCGAGGTAGGACAGAAGCCTGATTGGGTTGGCAGTCCGGAGTCCGTAGAAAAAGGCGCCCAGGTATGGAAAGAGATGAAGTGCTGGGAGTGTCACGGCGAAAAAGGTCGCGGGGACGGCACAAAGTCGGATGAACTTAAGGACGACCAAAAAAGAGCTATCCTGCCGTTTGACTTTACGATAGGGGCACTTAAGAGAGGCACGACGGACGAAGATATCTATCTGGCCTATACAACCGGTCTTGACGGCTCAGGAATGCCTTCCTACGAGGACTCCCTGGATAACGAAAAGCGCTGGCACTTGGTGTCTTTTACAAAAAAACTGATGGGAAAGATTAAATAAATATAGGAGGTGAATTATCATGGAACAACAACCAGGTGCGATAGAGAAATTACTTGATAACCCCATAGGACTTCTTATACTCTCCAATGTGGTGTTCTTTGTTGTGTACTTCTTGTGGGGCATCGTGAAGATACAATCGATCCCCCCGATGCCTAAGGCGCTGATAGAATCGATACTAGGAGGTGCAAAATAATGGCATTACTACCGCCTGAAAAAGGATGGTGGCATAAAAGTGTCGCCAAAGATGAAAAAATATGGATTGCTTGTGCGACCGTAGTTGCCCTGGCGCTATTTTCGTTGATGGTTGCATGGCACGTGGTAGGAAAGCAAAACCCCTCTTACCTGGTCTATAAGACATCGCCCGATGAGTTCTACAAACTGGCTCAGGCAAACTGGGAAAAGTATAAGGTCGCAGAAAAAAACGGTATGACCGTGGTCAAACCGCCACCCGATGGCGAAATATTTGTCATGGGATCAACGTGGCGATGGGAACCGGCCTTGATACTTAAAAAAGGGGCCAAGTATAAGTTTCACATATCATCTATGGATCTCTTGCATGGGTTTTCCCTTCAACCGGTAAACATGAACTTCAAGATACATCCTGGTTATGATTATGTCCTGACGTTTACACCAACATCCACAGGTACGTTCAATGTTATCTGCAACGAGTACTGCGGCCCTGGTCATCATACGATGATTACCGAAATAACAGTTGAAGATTAAGCGGAGGATCAAAAGATGTTTTTAAAATGTGACATTACAGGGTTTAATGTAGACAAGCGGGTCTTGCCGTTGATAAAGGCAAATGCCGTAGTCTCGGTAGTGGCCTTTCTCCTGGCCATTACGGCAGCCCTATTGGTGCTTTTTACAAGATGGCAGGTCGTTCATCTACTTCCTGTTGACTGGTACTACAGGATACTGACTTTTCACGGACTGGTTGCCCTTGTCGTGTGGATTGTCTTTTGGGAAATGGCTGGTTTGTACTTTGGCTCCACGGTTGTCCTCAATGCCCGGCAAGTTGCTCCTAATGTCGGGTGGGTCGCCTTTGTGCTCATGGTAGTGGGAACGGCGCTGGTGGCATATGCCGTGTTGACAGGACAAGCCGATGTGCTCTTCACCTCTTATACACCGCTCAAGGCCGCCCCGGTACACTATCTGGGGATAATACTCTTTGCCGTTGGTGCACTTATTGTTTGCGGACTGTTTATCGCCAACATAATCGTGGCCAAAAAAGAAAAAACCTACGGTGATGGCCCCCTGCCGCTGTTCAGCTTTGGTCTGTTGACGGCAGTCATCCTTGCCATCGGTACGCTCGTGGCCGGCGCCGCAATCTATGTCCCAACGTTACTCTGGTCTATGGGACTTATCGAAACGGTTGACAGCCTCATGTACAGACTCGTTTTCTGGGGTTTTGGACACTCCGCACAGCAGGTCAACGTTGCCGCACAGATATCTATCTGGTACCTCGGTGCATTCCTCGTCGTAGGCGGCACCTCTATCAACGAAAAGGTCAGCAGAACCGCATTCCTGTTCTACCTGATCGGTATAAATCTCGCCTCTGCACATCACCTCCTCGTTGATCCGATCCCGTCGCCTTCATGGAAGGTCGTAAACACCAGTTACTTCATGTACCTGGCCGTCCTCGCCTCCATGATCCACGCATTTGCAGTACCATCGGCTATTGAGGTCGCACAGAGAAAAAGAGGCTTCACAAAAGGCCTGTTTGACTGGCTCAAAAATTGCCCATGGGGAAACCCCGCATTTGTATCCATTTTCCTAGCAATCGTTATGTTTGGATTCATCGGTGGTATCACCGGTGTCATCAACGGTATGGAACAGGCCAACATGATTATACATAACACGCTTGCACTGCCGGGTCACTTTAAGGGAACCGTTGTCGCCGGTACCACGCTTACGTTTATGGGGGCAACCTATTACCTTATCCCGCTGATATTCAGAAAAAAGATTTCCATGTATGGCGTAGCAAAGGCCGTACCGTGGACTTTCGCACTGGGTCTTGTTCTGTTGTCTGCCGGACTCTCTACGCTTGGCTATCTTGGCGTGCCAAGGAGACACTGGGATATAACGTTCTCAGGCGGTCCGTTCACCTACAATTTCCCGCAAATAGCCGACCTCTTCTGGGTTGTTGCGGTCATTGGTGGTACCATTCTCTTTCTGGCTTGCCTGGCATGGTGTCTTGTTGTCGTTGTGTCGGTGTTCTTTGGACAGCCGGTGCGTGGTCCGCAGGACATGCAGCTGACTATGTCAGGACTTCCCCCTGAGGACCCGCATGGAGACCATTCCGCACGCTTTGTTGCACCAGGGACATTTACTCTGACTATCGTGTGGATGGTCGCATTTTTGATCTTTATATCCCTCAACTGGGGTTGGTTGTCTATGATGTGGGAGGTCAAATAGCACTTTGAAGACACTGCTTCTATCTCTCGCGCTCATTGCCCTTACGGGGACGGTTGCCGTTGCTGCTGGGACAGTTAAAAAACTCTCATCGCCAAACGAAGCGCTGACCTTGGGCAAGAACGTCCCCAATGTGACCCTCATAGATTCCCACGGCAAGCAGCGCACCTTGATGGAGATAATCGGCAATAAACCGCTTGTTATCAGCCTCATCTACATCAGGTGCGAAACCGCTTGCCTGCTCATCACGGATAGTCTCATGGGGACGGTAGAGAAGGTAGGAGACCTCGGAAAAGGCTATAACGTCCTCACTCTCTCCTTTGACCACACCGATACGCCGGAAATGCTGGCCAAGTTCGCAACTACCTGGCAACTTGACAGACCAGGCTGGACCGTCGTAACCGGTGAGGAAAAGGAGCTGGAAAAACTACTCAAAGCAATAGATTTCTCTTATCGGTTAGACGAGGAGACGGGTGATTTCATTCACCCCAACCTCCTTGTCTTACTGACCCCCACAGGTAAAATATCCAAGTACATCTACGGGGTCAACTACAACGACCGCGACCTCAAACTCAGCATCATAGCAGCCAAGCAAGGCTCCTCCTCGGCGAGTCTGACAGAGGGGCTGCTCCTGTGGTGCTACCAGTACGATCCGTTAACAGGTTCCTACAAGCTCGACTTGGCGCTTATCCTGGAGGTTATCAGCGGGTTGCTCTTTTTCATCTCTGTGGTATTTTTCTTCTTTGGCAGGCAGGTAATCTCATCGATTCGCTCCTTTGCCGGCAAACTCAGCGTTCGCCACGGATAGACAAAAACATAAACACTGTCAGGATTTTAACATACAGGAGTAAGTGCATATGATAGGCGATAAAAAGGTTCAGGATATGATGGTTGACATCTTTGAGATGCCTCATATCCCATACTGGTTTACGATAAAGCAGGCCCTGCGATTGCTCAGGAAATCATACCCCGACGTAAAGAGCTACCCGTATTCGATGATGGTACTCGTCTTTGACGAAAAGTATAACCTCCTTGGCAGCGTCTCCATACAGGAGATACTCAGGGGGCTGGAGCCGGAACTCCTAAGCCCTGCCATGCTTGCCGGCGCCTTCAAGGAAGATAGTCAGTTGCCAACTACCTTGTGGGAGGCACTCTTTGACGTCAAGGGCAAGGAGGTCTTGCAGCATCCCGTCAGCGAAATCATGACCCCCATAAGCACCTTCGTCAACCACGACGACCCCGTGACCAAGGCCGCATACATGATGTTTTGCCACAACACCCCGATCCTGCCCGTGCTCGAAGGCAAGAAAAAACTCCTGGGAATCATCAGAATAGCCGACATCTTTCACGGCATAGCCGCCGCAATCTGAGCCGCTGCCCGGAACACCCTCCAAGGTGTGTGGGCATCAGGTTGTTGGCAATACAAAAATTGGATTCAAAATTTTGATAATATAGTTTTTTTAGTTAATTGAGCAATTGCCGCCTGTAAAACGCTCCAACATATCTTGGCAGTGTGTTCATCTGGATTAAACTTACGGCACATTTGTTCATTCGGATGTACTCGAGTTTTCGAAAAACAGGCAAACAGCATGGTATCAATTTTGCTAACCATTTTTGCCTGTTTTTTTATGCAATCTCACGCAACTCCTTCTGCTTTTCACGCTTCC
>NZ_JABXWD010000220.1 GCF_019173545.1 Candidatus Magnetobacterium casense
GCAACGGGTTGGCCTCTAGGATGATTGCCACGGCCCCTGCTGCCATCGGTGCAACGGCTGAGGTGCCGCTAAAGTCGGTGGCGTACTTTCCGTTTTGGGTCAGGTCGGTGGTTGTGATATCGAGGGTGCCTCCGCTTGAGGGGGCATTTACCAGGATATTGGCGCCATCCTCGGAGTAGTATGATACGGTGTCACTGTTTGTCGATGCGCCAATGGCAAAGACGTAACGCGAGTTGGCATAGCCGTCGTTATTGGAGTTATCGTCGTCTGACCTGCCGTTGCCAGCGGCCCAGGTGTAGATGTTACCCAGACCTCCACGGCCCTTGCTGGTGCCAAATCTGAGGGCATCCACAAAGCTGGGAGCAGGGGCATCAAGCATATCTCCGGTGTCATCGGGACCCCAACTGCTGGTGTATATCCGCCCTTCGTTGTAACCACGCGTCATGGCATCGACTCCGTTTTCGTCCGTGAAGTTCATCAACAGGTTGTATCCCACCAGGCCCGCTGCAGGAGCCACTCCGGTTACGCCAAGTGCATTAAACCCCCGTGCCGCTGCCAGACCCGCACAACTGGTGCCGTGTGAGTCTTTCTTGTTGGTGGGGGTTGGGTCCGTGGTCTTGTTGAGGTAGTTGTAGCTCTTATCCGGAAGCACGTTGCCCTTGAGGTCCTCGTGCCCTATCTCCAGGCCATTGTCCACAACGGCAATCGTCTGAGACGGTGTTGCACGGTAGGTACTCCACAGAGACGATGTGTTCATATCCGCTCCGATGCGACCTCCGCCCTGACCGGTGTTTTTGAGATGCCACTGTTGCCAAAACAGCGGGTCATTGGGTGTTGCGGTATCTTTTGCAGGAACCGCCTCTTTAGTGATTGCACGGTGGCTTACGTGTCTTATCCAGTTGGGATAGCTGTATGCCACCAGGGCAGCTTCGCGTATAGCGTTGGCTACACCTATGGGATCGCCGATCTTGCCCTCGGCGGACTCGTATACGTATGTTGCGGAGCGTGCATCGGCAAGAGGCAGGACGCTCTTGCGTTTTAGTCCAAATTGTCCCTCTATGGCGGCAATCTGCTCCTGCGTGTAGTGGGCGGCATACCTCACGATGACCTCACCGCTGAGGGCCATGGCACGCTTCATGCTCTTGTCTGTATAATAGACGTTTGAGGTATAGTCCATCCCCTCGGGCAATACGGCATACTCTCCCGCAACCCTCCACGCATGGTGTTTAACGTCGCCCTCGTACCAGTAGACGATATCCCTCTCCTGCATGGCCGTCTCCTGCCCCGCCGCCATGTGCGATACCAGTAGCAGGCAGCATGTCAACGTCACACACCATACTGCAATCAGCTTAATTGACTTCGAATAAATCATCACGATCACGCATTAGCCTGTAAGTACAATCGCAACTCGGCTACTGATGCAGACCGCTTGATGCAGACCGTATTGATAAATGCACTTACTTCATTCAATCTATCTATATCGATGGTTATCGGCATGTTCATTACCTCCTGTTTACTTTATGTGCCAAAACCCTCAGCCCGGTAAAGATATCGCAGCTTCAGAATCCTCATGCGGTGCATTCTTCATGATGTCCTTTAGTGTTAACTTCCGGTGCATGACTACTATAGTAATATCATATGAGTGTCCCTGTCAACAGTTATTTTATTTTGGGTAAGGAGAATCATTCCCTTTAGAGGCATTTTGTTAATATTTGCTTGCCCATAAAAAATTTATGCACCCCTTTAGAATTCGAGGGGTTGACAAAACGGATATGTTAGTTTAAACTATAAACTGTTTTTTAAACAAAGTAATATCTTTGGAGGAATATTATGCAGAGAGAAGCCGGGTGGGTGAGACCCACTACCGCAGCAATGGCACCTGTTGCAAACAAGAAGGGGATGCGATCCACTGTAGCGCTGTCAGCAGCGTTGGCTCTGATGCTGATGCTCTTGAGCAGTTGTGGGTTTGTTGCAGATGGCCCGTTGGGATGGATATACACCGATACAAAGGTGCCAGTATATATGGGCACAGCGCCAACAGGGGCTAAGAGCGGAAGGGCATGTATTCATTCCTTCTTTGGTGCAATCTCTATAGGAGATGGCAGCATAGAAACCGCAATGAAAGATGCCGGCCTCAAAGGAGTCTATACCATTAATAAGGAAAACTTGAGCGTACTAGGTACCTATACCAGACAGTGTACCTTGGTAACAGGTGATTAACACACAGGACTATCAATGCCCCAAAAATTGAGATAGCCTTTAAGAGTTGGAGCAATTAAGAAAATAAACAATAAAAGGAGGTGAATATGGTGGATAATGAAGCTGCAGTAACAGAGTCCAGTAAGAGTCGCTTAATAGCGCTGCTACTGTGTTTTATGTTTGGCTGGATGGGAGCCCACAGATTCTATGCCAAAAAAATCGGTACAGGTATAGCAATGCTGCTTACAATGGGTGGCTTTGGACTATGGGTGTTTTATGACATAATCCTGATCCTGGTAGGTAAATTCAGAGATGCTGATGATGTCTGTATAACAAGTTGGAACATGAACATGTAGTTTGAGAGATATCCGCTTTTCTTGACACAGTTTAGATTGGGTGGCGCAAATGGGGTGGCGCATATTGACATTGTCCACCCCGCTTGCTTTTTGTCTTTTTTTGTAGATTGTTTACATTAACTTGTTGTATAATGAAATCAGTGGATATGGTCAGGCTGGGACCGTTGAGGGTCCTTATGTACTGAGGTCAGTGCAGTTTCCAGACATCTGAAGATGATCGGGACAAAAATAACCTGAATCAGAGAGAAGGCAAGTTAGAGAATATTTCGGTAGAGATTTGGTTATGCAATTAAAAGATAAATATGGCGTAAGTAAAACGTTTATAGTGGCAGCACTGGTTCTTCTCATAGCTGGGGCTGGTGTATCGTTTCATCTGAGACAGGGCTGGCCGTTAGTTGTGTTGTTCTCAATTCTTGTGGTGAGTAAGCCTGCGTGGTGGTCTATGCTCATACTTGGACTTGTCTATACCATATATTTACACAGTGGCTGGCCCCTTTTAGGGTCGGTGTTTTTTGCACTCCTGGGTAAGCCAAAGAGATGGTGGCCTATCCCGGCAGGGATTGCATTTGCCCTCGTAGAGGTGCTGTCCTTCTACCTTTCGGAAAGACCCCTGGGTATAACAAGAGGATATACGGTCATGGGGGCTATTGCCACCAAAGTCATAGACCCAAAACACCTCGACAAGGTAGACTACTGGAGCATCTATGAGCCATATATAGATTGGACAATTGCCCTTATTATGGGCACAATCATTGGCAGCTTCCTGTCGGCCAGGTACTCGGGTGACTTCAGACTCAACGCCGTACCCGAACTGTGGAAACAGTCCCGGGGCAAGTCGGTTGCCGGCAGATGGTTGTGGGTGTTTTTGGCCGGCATAATGATGGGCTTTGCGGCAAGAATAGGTGGCGGGTGTATCAGCGGTATGTTGATATCGGGCGCTATACAACTGGCGCCAAGCGGGTTTATTTTTATGATGAGCGTATGGACAGGAGGCGTCTTTACTACCTTCCTGTTCTACAGAAGCAGGACCATAGTGGTCAGAAGAGAAGATTAGTTATGATGGACATGGAATTTATAGGAATGCAGGAGTTGCTCAAGAGGCTCGTAAGCGTCTTTGATTCCTCTACGATAGAGGGCATAAAAGGTGGAAGCAGCCTCTATGGTGGCTTGATCATAGGTTTGTTGTTTGGCGTAGTACTGCAAAAAGGCAGGCTCTGTAAGTACGACATAGTAACCGGACTGTTCCGGTTACAGGACTTTACCGTCTTTCGTCTGGGCACCCCCGTACTTATGGTTTCGATGGTACTTGTGTACCTCCTTACGGACATGGGATATATGGAGCTGCACGTGCCTAAGACCGTGATAGTCCCGCAGATCGCAGGCGGATTGCTCTTTGGGGCTGCCATTGCCATTATGGGATACTGTCCGGGTACTGCTGCCGGGGCCATTGGCGAAGGCTCCCTCGATGGTATCCCTGCTATCCTGGGCATGATCACTGGAGCCGTGCTCTATGCAGAGTTCTTCCACGCTGACCTGTCCGAAACCTTCATGACGTGGGGAGCCATCGGAAGAGATACGTTCCCGGATATATTTGAGATCAACCACTGGTACCTCATTGTCCTGTTCTTGCTCATGGCAACGATGTTCCTACTGATGACGACAATGGTTGACTGGATGATCATCTTTCTGCGGAGAACCTTTAACATGTTTCAAGACCTCACCGTGACTATGGAAGAAAAACTCCCCACAGAAAAAAACGACGATAATAACAAAGGAGTCAACCTTAAAAAAAAAACAGGTACAATCAAAAACGATAAAAAAGAAGAACTAACCCCATACAAAAAAAAAGAAAACGCCGCTAAAAAACTGAAAAAAAACCTCTTCGACATATTCCATAACTCCAATTGAGCCCCGTGCTGGTGCCTTGAACGTGGATGAATAAAGAAAGGGGCGGCTCCGCTTCTTGGCGCTCCAGGTCGCTCCTGGCCCCCTTCAGAACCCCCCGCAAGGGGACCAGTCCCCTTGACCCCGTAAAATGCCATTATCTTGTATTTAATCCAATCGAAACGTGCTATACTTTGCAATCTTGTGGCCGGATTGACAAAGTCAGAGTCTCCGCCAGTTATCCCTAGTGAAGTCGCCATCGTAATCATATGGTTTACGTCGTCGGCAAAGGCATCATTCATCACCTCATTGGAATATTCAACATATATCTTGAGGTTTGGGGTAAGGTTGCTCTTCATAAAGGTTGCAAATTGAGTATTGTAGTCATCTGTTGACTTGGCAGGCATATTTATCCAGACGTCTGTGTTAAGGATATTACTCAGGGCTACGACAAATTCATAAGGGATTGCCTTTCCCTGTTGACCAGGAGTGTGACTGTGATCGGCGTAGGTATGCCGCTTGATGCCAGACCTGTCAGACCAGTCCTGGATAACGGAATTTGCTGTTGCCGTCCAGTTGAGAAATCTGACAGCCCTATATTTTTTGAGTTTACCCAGGAAGGCAGGATGAAACACTACCTTGGGATTGATGTTGAATCTGTGAACCTGTCCCAATAGACCTGCTCAAAACCATAACATGTCTGACCACTGCCACAAGAGGCTGACGTCTGACAATAGGAAAAATAATCAAGGTTATTCAAGCTACTACCGCATACCCCCCCTGGCATGATGAGACGGAAGTTCTTTAAATAGTCCGGTTGAAGGCTGTCAATTCGCATCTGTATACCAACATTGGTGGGGTTTGAAACCGTAAAGGTTGAACGGTGAATGCCATTATTGGTAGTGATAGCTGCCCAAGTAGAGTCAAAGACTACATCGGGGTCCCCACTAAGCACAAAGTGACCATCGCCTTCCCACAAGATGACATATTCCCCTGCCGGATAATATCCTTTCATGGCCGTAAAGACAAGTGTTGAAATACATTAGATCAACGTCCAGTGAGCTGACCCATCCGTTTGAGTCCGTAGTGATTGCAGGGCCGTTATCCCAACCACCTGAACACAGGCTGGATACCCACGGACTGGACTTGACAAAGGCATCGGCAAATACCCAACCATCAGCCCAATAATCAAAAGTCCCCAGGTTTGTCCCCATTGGCGAGCGATAGTTTTCAGTGTTTGCACTATGAGCCTGCTGCGCAATTGTCAGAGTAAGCAGTGTCGGCAGCAATACCAGCATAAAGAAACGTTTCATCGTCGTCCTCCTTACGTATTTTGGTAGTTTTACACATTTGAGTCTTAAAACAACATGAGGACTGCACTACGGCAGGACAATAGCATTTGAGCCTAAGAGAAAAGAAAGTGGCGGTTTGTGGCACCCCTCCACCCCATAGGTGTTAAGCTAAGAATGCAATCCTGCCAATAAAGCCATTCTTTGTGGAGAATCCCTCCTCTAACCACTGTAGGTGTTAAGCTAAAAAAAAACTTCAAAA
>NZ_JABXWD010000221.1 GCF_019173545.1 Candidatus Magnetobacterium casense
GGGGGCTGGCCCCCTTGCAGGGGGTTCTGAAGGGGGGCGGAGCCGCCCCTTTCTTTCTTCTATTCAGGCAATTTTGATACCCGAAAAAACTCGAATCCGATCAGTATAGGAAGGTAGCAAGCGTATTGTTTTTACACACCGGTTAAGTTTAAAATACAAGACATGAGTAATGCAGACAGGAGGCTTAAGGTCGGGATAACCGGAGCGGCTGGTGTTGTGGGCACTGCGCTGAGGGAGGGGTTTGCCGGCAGATATGACCTGGTTCTCTATGACATGAGGGATTTGAGCAATGTTGGTACGGTGCGCTCTATGAGGGTCGATCTGACAGACAAAGGGCAGTTGGGTGGGGCGTTTGACGGCCTGGATTGTCTGATCCATCTGGCCGGAGACCCTCGTCCTGATGCACCCCCGCATGTCACGCTACGCAATAATATTGAGGCAACGAGCTATGTATTTGAAGAGGCACGGCGTGCGGGTACAAGAAAGATTGTCTTTGCCAGTTCCAACTTTTACCACCAGGGGGCTGTAATGGAGTCATTAAGAGGCGGCAGGCGGAGGTTCATCCATCTGGATGCCCCACCTTCGCCACTGTGCCTGTATGCGGAATCAAAGGTGTTTGGTGAGATGGCAGGCAGGCATCTGGCCTATTTGGGGATGCAGTTTGTGGCACTCCGGATCGGATGGACTGTAAAGGAGGACAATCCACGCCTCTATGCCGGGCATTACATGGGCGCCATGTTTGTCAGTAAAGGCGACCTGACTCAGGCATTTGAAAAGGCTATCGGCATTGACACAACCTTTCTGCCGGCATTTGTCATCAGCAACAACGCCAACAGCGTCTTCGACCTCTCAGAGACAAGAGAGAAACTGGGCTTTGAACCTGTAGATAAGTACGAAAACTACCTGTAAACTCCCCTTGATCCCATTAAAATACAATATTTTACGAACACACCTCCAACTATCGACAACGTATAAAATTCTCTCATGCAATTGCCCTTTGACCGATGTTAAATTATTCACTTTTTTTATGCCGTCTGTGGTATATTATTATTGTATATGGATAGGGTAAATGTCACTATCATTGGAGCCGGTGTCATAGGGCTTGCGATAGCCGCGGAGTTGTCGGGGGAGTTCGATGACATCCTGGTCATAGAGCGCAACGATGACTTTGGTCGTGAGATAAGCAGCCGCAATAGTGAGGTCATACACTCGGGGATATACTACCCCACAGGTTCTCTGAAGGGGACGTTGTGCGTAGAGGGCGCTGACCTGCTCTATCGCTACTGCCGGCAACACTCAATCGCACATCGCCGCATCGGAAAACTAATCGTCGCAACAGATGAATCCGAAATATCCCCCCTGGAGGAACTCTACCGGCGTGGCAGAGACAACGGCGTCAGTGACCTGACCATCCTGGATGCGGATGAGGTTGCCAGGATGGAGGCCAACGTCAATGCCGTCCGTGCGTTGTTTAGTCCAAACACCGGTATTATCGACTCACATGGCCTGATGAAACGCCTCTGGACAGTGGCACAGGGACAGGGGGTAACGTTTTCTTTTAACGAGGAAGTCGTCTCCATTCAACGACAGACCGATGGCTATGTGGTTAGCATACGCAGTGAGGGCTACAGGTTCTTGTCTGGTGTTGTCATCAATGCGGCGGGATTGTGCTCGGACCAGATTGCTGACATGGTTGGTATCGCAGTTGATCCGGCTGAGTATCGGCTGCACTACTGTAAGGGGTCGTATTTTTCTTATGCCAGGCGTTCACCTGTTGAAAGGCTCATATACCCGGTGCCGGAGAAGAACTTAAAAGGCCTGGGGGTTCATGCCACTCTTGATATGGCAGGACGGTTGCGCTTTGGGCCGGATACCGAGTACGTCGATGACATAGACTACACCGTTGACGCTTCCAAGAAGGACCGCTTTTACGAAGGCGCATGCAAGATCATCAGGGGCATAGACAAGGACGCACTCGTTGCAGATATGGCCGGAGTCAGACCAAAGATAAAAGGCGAGGGCGTAAAGGACTTCCTCATACATCATGAAACCAACAGGGGACTAGAGGGATTTATCAACCTCGTGGGAATTGAGTCTCCGGGATTAACGGCCTGCCTTGCAATTGCATCACGGGTCAGAAAATTTCTTGATGATATTTCTATAGCCAAAAAGGTATAATAAAACTCAGAATGAAAGAGACATCAAGGTTACACGATTGGCTGACAAAACATTTGTCCCAAGGTATAACAAGACAGGTTGGTGATATCACTGACCTGATAAGCAAACTTGACTTTGGATAGCGGCAGATTGTTTTTTAACCTGAAGGTACCATGGGCATACGCGGCACTGCGCAGGCCCTGGCGGCGGTACGTTCCGACATTTGCATTTGTCAGTGGATTTCGCATTTTTCAAACGCTTGCAACGATAACGGTTAGTTTTTCGTGTAATTTATCGTGATAATAACCAACGATATAAAACATATGAGGCCTTCATTCTGAAGGTCTATAACAAATCTTTCAGGGGTACAATGGAAAAGGATTGTCTATTAAAGGAGGAAGAACCTCCAGCGCAAGGAATTCTCCGGCGATTCTGGCCTGATGTTACAACCAGGCAATGGAACGACTGTAGATGGCAACAATCAAACAGCTTAAGGTCAATGCAGGCCCTCCGGCAACTGCTCAACTTAAGCCCTCATGAAGTCTTGAGATACGAAGAGTTGACCCGTAGGTTTCACTACCGTATCACCCCCTATTATCTGTCTCTGATAGACTTTGCAAACCCCGACGACCCGATAAGAAAGCAAAGCATACCGGACCTCAGCGAGCTTGACTTTCAGCGTGTTGGGCACAGCGACCCCCTTGAGGAGGGCGAGGACATGCAGGTGCCTGGCCTCGTACATAGGTATCCCGACCGTGCCCTTGCCGTAGTGACCAACCGGTGTACCATGTACTGTCGCCATTGTACACGCAAGCGGATGTGGCGCGAAGGGGAATCCTTCAGGAGTCGTCAAGAGCTTTCCGCAATGGTTGACTACATCCGCGGTGAGGTTGGCATCAGGGAGGTGATTGTATCGGGTGGAGATCCGCTGACAATGAACCTGCAATTGCTGGATTGGTTCCTGGGAGAACTCAGAACAGTTCCGCGCCTGGAGGTGGTCCGGATCGGCACAAGGTTGCCCGTGGTGTTGCCCATGGGGATTACGGATGGCCTAGTGAAAATGCTTGCCAGACACAGACCCCTGTGGCTCAACACTCAGTTCAATCACCCCGCCGAGCTGACCCCTGCTTCCATTGAGGCATGTGACAAGATACTCAGGGCCGGTATTCCTGTGTCCAATCAATCCGTCCTGCTACGTGGGGTCAACGACTCCGTAGAGGTGATGAAGGAGCTTTGCCATGCCCTGCAGCGAATTATGGTCAGACCATACTACCTGTTTCAGTGTGACCCGGTCAGTGGGGTCGAGCACTTCAGGACGAGCGTCTGGAAGGGCATAGAGATCATTGAGATGATGCGCGGACATACTGGAGGGCTTTGCATCCCCAGCTTTGTGGTGGACGCCCCAGGAGGTGGAGGAAAGGTGCCGTTGCAGCCATTCTATCTGTTATCGGCATCCGAAGATGAGGTGTTGTTGCGCAACTATGAGGGCACGATCACCAGGTACTACAACCCCGGTCGTTCCCCCGCAGAGGCAGAACAAGATTGCGGCGCCCAGCAGACTCACAGTATCCTCGCCGGAGCAGATCTGACCGCACGATACAAAAGAAGGAGGTCCAAGACCGCCTTGGCGCATTAGATAGCGAAAAAAAGCATGGTAAAAGGTTTCGCAGGAACCAGGTGCGACCTGGAGCGAAAAAGAAGGGGTCAAGGGGACTTCTTTGTGGCCGGGGCGGGTGCGACAATTGAGCCAGGGGCGGCTCGCCCCCCGCTGCGACAAGATTGCGCCTCGCCCCCTGGAGCACCAAGAAGCTGAACCTGCATCTTCGCTATATTTCATGGTAACTATACTTTAAGGCAAGAAAAAAGGAGGGCGGCTCCGCTTCTTGGCGCTCCAGGTCGCACCTGGCCCTCCTCAGACCTCCCCCGCAAGGGGACCAGTCCCCCACTGAGCCGGGGGAACTTAGCCGGGGGCGGCTCGCCCCTCGCTGACCCCTTGACCCCTTTATTATGCACTGTGTTTCTTAATTTTACCATGCTTTTTTTAGAGGATACCGGAGCCGCCCCTTTCTTTCTTTTGCTGGCATTCTCCTTTACACTAAACGTAAGTATCTCCCTGTACAGCCTCACCTTTGGCTTCGTACAGGAGGCACAAGATTTCGGTCTGAATCTTAGACAGCGGCACGGCAAGCCTCCTCGATCTGCTCTGCCAGCCGCCGTGCTGCAAGGTCTCCTTCGACCCTCAAACTCTGTGTTATGGCCAGAGCATCCTCGCGGGTTGGATTGGGCACGGGACGACTACTCCACAGGGCAACCGCGCCATACTCCTCAAAGGCACGCCGGTAGAGAACCTCTATGTCGTTGGGTTGATCGGTCATAGTTAAAGTATATCACTTAACGATACAGTTTACAAGTGATCTCTTTGGCCTGCCGTTTTGTCTAAGTTCGCTGCCCCTTAGTTGTTTTACCTGGCCTTGTGTACAGGCAACGCCCTATGGAATGCCTTCAAGTGGCCATCTCTTTGCTAGTTCCAGGGTCTCCAGTATATAATCCATACGGGTATTGACTTGTCGCAACCTCCGTGACATAAATATTCCAATGACAACCAATATACTGTTTGCATACAATAGCAACATTATATAATTGACTATGTCAAAAGGAGGCGACAATGAAGCAGTTTACCAAAAATGACTACGGCACTATCAACAGACCCGGTGGCAACAGACCCGGTGGGCAGGAGCATCCTGCAGCGACAAACAACCAGGAGCGTCCTGCAGCGACACAGAAAGTGGCAGATGAACTGGAAAAGATCAGGGCAATGCTGACCTTTATGGCCGACACGACAGACTTGCTTTTAGCCGCAACGATGCGTGAAAAACAGCAGCCCATGAAAGAGACGCCATATGGCATGCATCTGCTTTTTATGGAACTAATTGCGAGATTGGACAAGGCATGTGAACATCCAAATGAATCCTGGGGGTACCGACACCCACACGACTAACCCGCCTGTCGTCGGCGCTGTGAAGTTTTAGCTTGACGGTCGAGGCAGAAGCCTACCCTAAACCCCTCCCATAAAGGGAGGGGAGGGGACAGGGGGGGTGAAGGGGCGGCTTCTGCTTCCTCTCAGACGCCGGGGATAACCTTTTTCAGTACCTTGACGAATTCGTCTTCGGTAAACGGTTTTGAAATCCATGCCGTAATACCGTACTTGCGGGATTGACTGATTGTTTCGTCCGTTTCGGCGCTGAGGACTATTATCGGTATGAACTTGCCATTTTCTAGCTTTCTTGCCTGTTTAACCAATTCGATGCCATCCATGCCGGACATGGCAAGGTCCGTGATTATAACGTCTACTTTTTCCGTAAGGAGCACAGTGATTGCTTCTTTACCGTCGTCGGCCTCAAGTATGTCACAGTTGGCGGCACACCTCCTGAGTATCTTCTTTACAACCACCCTCATGCTCCGTGAGTCATCCACGATTAAAAATCTCTTGTCTTTCAACGCTGTTCCCTTATCATAATTTGTACATCATTGCCTTAGACTATAGTATTTTACATTAAAGGTAGCTCCAATTGCAAAGTCTCCTGTCCGGCATCCGGCACCAGCAATTCTTACTGAAGGAGTGATCGTATCCTCTTAAAAAAACGTGGTAAAATTATTTTTACGGTTTAAAGACATGGATTCCTGCTTTCGCAGGAATGACAGTTACAGGCGTTTTCCAAGTGTGTCATTGTCTG
>NZ_JABXWD010000222.1 GCF_019173545.1 Candidatus Magnetobacterium casense
AACACGCTCACCGCGCTCCAGGTCTCCAATGTGGTGAACAGCTCGTTCACCAACAACAGCGTTGTCGGGCAGCGCAGCGATGTGATATGGGGGGCGTCAACAGTCGAGCAATGCAACAACGTGGTCGAGAACAATACCGGCGAGGGTGGCAAGCCGATAGCCTACTACAATTCAACAGTTTCAATCCTGAACAATGACACGCTCGCCGACCTCATCCTCTGCAATGCCAACAACTCGTTGATAGACAACGTCAGCATGGTTTCAATAGAGCTTGCGTTCACCAGCAATTCCGTGGTTTCAAATTCCCGCTTCAACGCCAGCATGAAGAACGCATCAACCACCATGAGGGTGCAATACGGCTCGGAAAACAACACGATAGAGAACTGCACCGCCAACGCAACCTTCGCAGGCTTGAACATGGACACCAGCAACGGCAATCGGATAACTGGCTCGGATTTCTATTCATCTGGCAACGGGATTGTGATACAATCGTCGAACAGCACCGTGATAACCTTTACCAACTCAACGGCTCTGAGCGGATACGGCTTCACGTTGACCCAGAATAGCAACTACAACAATATTTCCAACGTCATAGGCAACTCGACCATGAACAGCAGCATCGCGTTCTTCCTGTCGTCATCTGTGAATATTGTGCGGAACAGTATAATTATCTCCAATTCAAGCACAGGGCTCTACTTTTCAACCGCGCACAACAACAGCATCACCAACTGCACGATAACTTCGGACTGGAACCATGGCACATGGCTCACGGGGAGCGAGAACATAACGATTGAAAACTCATCGTCGCAGTGTCTCATCGGCAACGGCACGACACGCGGCATCTACCTCTCCACCAATTCGCACCGCGCCAGCATAACCAACACCTATGCCTTCGCCAACAATTCGTCCGCCATATACAACATCGGAGGCACCGACATGGTGGTGGATTGCGGAAGCACCGTGTTGACCGGCGTAAATGCAACCGGGGCATACGGTGTCTATTCGTCACAAGCGAGAACAATTGTCAAAAATTGTGAAATATACAACTATTCACAGGGAGTGTATTTCAGCGGATTGACAAACGGCTTGATTGAGAATGTGACCGCCAACTCGACTGCTGCATACGCAACATTCGTCAATGGCAACGGCATAACCATCTACTCGAACACAAACTCAACCATCTCCAATTCAAGGGGCTATTCGCTGCACGGCTCCGGCATCCTGTGCTATGGCGTCGGATATTATAGCGACATCCTCAACTCAATAGGCAATTCCACCGAGGAGGCTGGCATTCAGATGTATTCCTGTTCCAACGGCTCGGTAATCAATTCCACCGCATTGTCGGCTGGCACCCTTCCGGCTTTGAATTTCCTCACCAGCAGCAAGGATAACCGAGTGGAGAACATCAATGCGGTCTCAACCTCTTCCGGCGACGGGATAAAGGTGATAAGCAACTGCTACAACAACTTCGTCAACTGCAACGGCACCTCTGACACGGGGATTGGCATCAACAACGGAGGCGCGGTCGGGAACAACCTGACAAACTGCCGAGGAATATCGAGAGCCAGCTACGGCATTTACACATCGGGTTCGGCAAACTCGAACATAATAATTGGCTCTTATGGGCTGTCCTCGATTTCAAACGGCATGAGCATCGGAGGATACTATCAGGTCATTGAGAACACGACCGCTGAATCTGGGTCTGGTTATGGCTTCGTCACATCCAACAACGCCTACAACAACTTCACGAACATAACGGCAATCTCCAATTCAAGCACGGCGTTTTACCTGTCCGGCTCATCCTATAACACGATAAGGAATATCAACGCAAGGGGCAACTCGTCAGCATTCGGGGGCGCGGTGTATTTTGCCCTGTCATCCAACAACACATTCGCCAACGGGACGCTGAACGGAATGGGCGGGGGATACTGCGCGATGTTCGGCAACAGCTCGGTGGCGGTTTCAAACAACACCTTTTCAAACAACACGTTCATGAACGCATCGACGCTGCTTTACATGGGCAACATGACGTCGGCAAACACATTCTACTGGAACAACTTCTCGAACGCATCAAGCCTCTATGCGAGGGATATCAACGGTAGCAATTACTTCAATGCAACGGAGGGGAATGTCTGGGAGGATGTGATTAACGGCTCGGTGGCAATATCTGGCTATTCGCTTTCGACGGGCTATCCTGAACTGTATATCGGGGCGGTCGGAACAGGCTATCCGTACAGCAATAACACATCATTGATGGTCTTGGGCGTGGTGGATTATGCGCCGTTGACCCAGACACAGGCTCCGCTCACATGCAATTGCTCGACCTGCGATGAATGCGTCATAGCCATGAACAATGCCTCGTGCAGCATCGTCAATGTCACCTCCGACCTATATGACGCGGAGGAGTGCATAGACACGGTGGACGACTTTGACAACAAAATCCTCGATTGCGATGGGCATACCATAAGCGGCAACATCGGCACCTCGGACTGGTGCATGTACTTTCAGGACAACTTCAACACCACGATAATGAACTGCAACGTGGAGAACTGCTCCGAGGGCATCCACTTCCAAAGCTCGACCGACAATGTGATTGAGGACTGTAATCTCTCAGGCATCGTAAATTATGCCATCAACCTGAATTACATCTTCGACCCAGCCAACTTCAATCTCACCCGCATCAATATCGAAGGGGCGGCGGGAACCACCCTCGGCGGCATATACATCACAGCCGCGAACAACACCCTCATGGATTCAATCAGCATCAACGGCACAACTGACGGGATAGTAATCTTCAATGCGGATGGCTACACCATAAGCAACAGCCAGATTGAGAACTGCACAAACGACGGTGTATTCACCGAGGACACATCCTATGGGCACATAACCAACCTGACCTCGTCGAACAACGGGTATTCCGGAATAGTCATATACGGCTCGAACATCGGCTCGCGTGGCAATGTCATCGAATACAGCAATTGCAGCAACAACGGGGCGGTCGTTGGATACGGCGCAGGGATAGACATAGAGCCTTCGGTCAATGACAGCATCATAAGGTACAATTTCGTGGATTCAAACTGGGGTTCCGGAATATTGATAAACCAGCTCGACGCTGGCATGGCTCCGAACCTGAACAACACCATCGTGAACAACACCCTGACGAACAATGCCATGCTCGACCTCGACCTGACGATGATGAACTGCAATCCGTCCAGCACGGGCGATTTGTGCTTCGTGGCATCGGCGGAAAGCTGCAACGATGTCATAGCCAACAACACCGGCACAGGAGGCTCGCTGATAGGCTATTACAATTCACCCGTGAACCTCGCCAATGCGGCTTATCCCGAACTCATCCTCTGCAATGCCAGCGGCTCTAACCTTACGAATATCACGGTTGGAACCAGCTTCGGGAACAACGGGCTGATTAGCTATATTGGAAAGAACTCCACGTTCAGGAACATCAATTCATCCAACAACCATTTCGGGATTGTCCTCTCGGAAGGCGACAACAACGTGGTGGAGGATAGCATCTTCGATAGCAATGGTTTGGTTTATTTCGGCGGGGTCGGCGGAGCCGGAGTGCTGGTGGGTTCAAGCGACAACGTGTTTGTCGGAGGGCGACCGGTCGGTCCAAGCATCACGAACATCTCCAATACGACCGCGAACGGAAACGTCAATTATGGGATTAGGTTCGAGAGCGGCAACAACACAGTAGCAGGCAACACCATGAACAACAATCAGGGCACAGGTCTTGAAATCACGCAAGCGGCGGGATATGACATAATCCGGAACAACAACGCGAGCAACAACAGCTGGGAGGGAATTTTAATCGGCGGCAACTCACAGGTCGTGGAAAACAACACCGCCAGCAACAACACCAACTTCGGCTTCAATCTCGCATGTTCAAACTCGAACATCACCGAGAACACCGCGGAGGGCAACATGCTTTATGGCATGTCCATCACGACATCCACCACAATCACGAACAACACCGTTTCGTCGAACCGCGTCAATGACAATCAGGCATACGGCATATACTTCTCGTTCACAGGCATCAATCCGACGACCGGCAACCACATGAATGTCTCCAACAACAACGTGTCGGGCAATGGGAATTATGACATTTTCCTTGCGCCAACCTATGAAATGCGCTGCAACCAGACGATAGAGAACAATCTGGGCACGGGCGGCTTGCCGATAAGATTCTACAACAGCCCAGCCGCCGCATCAGGCGAGGAGCTGGCGGAACTCATCCTCTGTGATGCCGACGGCTCGGTCATCAGCGACATAAACATCACAAGCTCCGGCTCGAACGGCATATTGGCATACTTCCTGAACGACACTACTCTGTCAAACATTAATTCTTCGGATGTCTTCCGCGGCATCGTCATGCAGGATTCCGCAGGGAACAACATCTCCAACTCAATCTTCTCGGACAGCGCATCTTACGGGATGAGGCTGGTCAGGACGAACTCAAGCATCATATCGAATTGCAGCGCGTCGGACAACAACGGGGATTTCTCAGGAACGTTGTCATATGAGAATTTCGTGTCTAATATGACATTCGCCTCTACAGCGGTCAGTTTCACGTTCAATAATGTGTGGGTGGAGGATGTTGTTGCGGCATCAGAGCCGGAAAACCCGTCAGGCGTCAGGAACATAAGCAAATACCTCAACGCATCGGCTACCTCGCCGACAAGCTGGCTTTACCTGAATTTCACATACACCGATTTGGATTTGTCCACACATTCGGTGGATGAGAGCACTCTACAGGTGTGGATGTACAATGAAACGAATACTACGTGGCAGTCCGACGGCTTCAATGAAACGGCTGGAGTGGACACGGTGAACAACGTCGTTTACAAGAACATAACCGCCTTCTCAAGCATTTTCGCCCCGCTCGGCTCGCCGATGGGCTGCGGTGAGATAAGCTCAGGTGGCACCATCACCCTTGCGAACAATCTTTCCATAAACGGCTCCACCTGCTTCAATATCACCGCCCCCGACGTGGATATAGACTGCGCGGGCTTTTCCATAATTGGCAACAACTCATCAGACACGTTCGGTATTTACTCCAGCCAATTCAACACAACGATAAGGAACTGCGATATTTCCAACTTCGAGACCGGCATCTACTTCAACGGCTCGAGCAACGGCACGATACAGAACAACACAGTCGCCACAACATTCAACGCCAGCAACTTCCCAATATACAATGCCGGCATATTGCTTTACAACTCCGCCAACAACACCCTCAGCAACAACACGGCATATTCCAATTCGCAGGTTGCAAGGGGAATTTCCATCTACGCAAGCTCCTACAACACAATCGCCAACTCCACCGCATACTCCAACTCCATCTATGGCATCCTCCTGCACCAAGGTTCAAACTACAACACCATCACCAACACCACCGGAACCTCTACCTCATACATCGGCATCGGAATTGAAGCGTCCCACAACAATACCATCAGCATCTGCAACGGCTCCTCCACATCCAGCATCGGCATCCAGCTCTCCCAAAGCTCTGACAACAACATAACCAACTCCAAAGGCAATTCCAGCACGGGCAGCGGAATTTCCATCTCAACAAATTCCAATTACAACACAGTCGCCGGTTCAAACGGCACCTCAAGTTCAGGAAGTGGCATCGCCATCGGCTCCGCCTCCTATAACAACATCACCAATTCCAGAGGCACGACCACATCCGGCTCCGGCATCTATATTGATTCCGGCACCTATAACAATATCTTCGATTCCACTGCCATCTCCCCATCGGCTAATGGTATTTTTCTCTCCTCGGCATCTTTCAATACAATTTCTAATACCAACACCACTTCCAACGCCCACCACGGGATAAACA
>NZ_JABXWD010000223.1 GCF_019173545.1 Candidatus Magnetobacterium casense
GGCGATATCCTCTATAGTTGCAAAGACGGTGGTCAACGTATCCAGCTCTCTCAGGATGGCCTGTGCCTCACGGTTGAGGGTCTTGATTGGGATGTCTGAGACCTCCAGGGGTGCAACGGCGGCAATGAGGCTGTCGATTTCTTCTGCGGTGTTTTGTGCCGGGGCATCACAGGCAACGGGTGTAGTCATGGCTCCCGTGAAGGACTGCAGGCATGTGGCGGCATTGCTGACCCGCAGCCGGAGCCAATTGAGGTCTTGCGTCATGGCTTGGGGGCTGAGGGTTTCTTCCCCCCTGTTCAGTATCTGCGTAGTTCGCTCAATATCGATGTCACCACCCGGTAGCAGGTCATTATCGGCATGTTGCAGCAACGCCCTGGAGCGCAACACCTCGGAGCAGACCTCTTGCAGCACCCTGCGGCTATCTTGCCCGTGGGCGTCGTTTTCGGGGAAGAATCCCGGCAGGAGTAAACCGATGCAGTTTTGCGGTGGTTGCGGTATTGCATCGATGAGCGTCCGGGTTGTTTCCATTGCCTTGATGTCGGGCGTTTCGGGGGCGCCGATGAATCCCTGATATTGCCTCACCAGCTCCGAAAGCCTCTGAGCCAGGGCAATGGTTTCGGCGATGTCCCTCCCGATCATGGCATCATCGCCGGAGATAAGCAGCCCCGGTGAAAACCCCCACCACGGATGCCCCCAATCAAACCTGCCGATCTCCTTAAACAATCGACCCAGGTTTTCAAGGCTGCGGCGGCGACCGTTGAGCTCCTCCGGTGACCACGCGGTGGCCTCCGGCATGGACATGTGTGCAACGCAATCCGACAGGTCACCGACGCAACGCCTGAAACGCTCCAGGCGCCAAAACGCATCATGCACCGATAGACCCAGGTTGTTACCGACAACACGGTTCATCAGTGCGGCGTGTCTGTTGAGGGTGTTCTTGTGTTGGATGAGTGCGTTTATCTTTGTCTGTAGCTGTTGTGGTTGTTGAAACTTTGTGTTGAGGCGGGCCTCGATGTCTTTGAGTATCTTTTGCTTATTGGTGGCTGCACTGTGTAGTTCAAGGCAGAAGTGTCCCAGTTGTGCCTGCCCCAGGCGACGACTTACGACTTCCAGGGCGGCCAGCTTTTCGGATACAAACAGTACCGTTTTTCCTTGTCTCAGTGCCATTGCGATGATGTTTGTAATGGTCTGGGACTTTCCGGTGCCGGGGGGGCCGTTGATGACTGTGTTTCTACCGGAGAGGACATCTATGATGGCGCTGTGTTGTGAGGAGTCGGCGTCGTAGATCAGCGGCAGATCGGATTGTGGATGCTTGTCTATTTCGTAATCTTCGGCAAACAGACTCAGAGAATCGCCGGAGCTTCCGCACCCTGACAAAACATTTTTGACTATCTCATGGTCTAAGATTTCGGGGTGTTTTTGCGGGTCTATGTCATCCCAGATTATCATCCTGGCAAAAGAGATAAAACCAAGGGTCAGTTGACACCTGACACTCCAACGCTTCATCCCCCTGATGGCATCCCTGATCTCATTAAAATAGGCCCCGGGAAGGTCCTCCTCGTAATACATTGGCAGGTGAAACGTCAGGTCTTGCTGGAGCTTTTCGCGCAACGTATAGTTTTCATTTACGTCTTCACCGGAGTAGGCAAGGCTGTACTGATAGCACCTGGTGGTGTTGTCGATGCTCCCCCTTTGCAGAGAGACAGGCACTGCCAACAGAGGGGCATTCATGGGTTTGTTGCTGGTGTCGCTTTCGTAGAATTCGAGGAAGCCAAAGATGAGGTAGAGCATATTGGTGCCGGTTTCCTCAAGTGCGCTCTGAGCCTTTGTCCTGATACCCTTGCAAATGGCATCAAGCTCCTCGGGGTACAACAGCGCCCGGACCTCTGTGTTGTCGCCGGTTTTTACGTCAGAGCAGCAGGAGACATCGAAGTCAAAATCCGTGTCGATACCGACAGATTGGGCGTACTGCTCAACTTCGGGTCTCTGTCCCTCATAGGCCTGGGGTCTTGGCAGGCATCTTATCGGGATGCTTTTCCTGTTATTGACGAGCTGATCAAAGAGCACGTCGAGGTTTGGTTTATCCACAAACCGGATGCTGTGACGTTTGGAGTGCTGGTACTTGAGTAATCGGTTCCGGGACGATAAATCAAGCAGGTGCTTGCGCATGTCCTGCAGGGTGTTTTGTATAATGTTTCTATCTTGAGACATCTTTATCTGTAAATAGTAGCATGTCCGCAGGCTGTTTGACAAGGTTGCAAGTTGCCGTTAAATGTGTACCCTGGTCTGAGAGTAGTTGAAATTGGGTAGTTTGTTTTGCTACAGTAGATATAATATGGCGGCAATGGATACCAGCAATTCTTTGATGAATGAGCTTACGGATACGGCGAATGATTCTTTGACGTGTCGGATTCTGGCGATGTTGTTAAGCAGGCCTGATGTGGAGTTGATTGATGCGCTTGACTCCGGGGCTGTGTATGAGGCACTTGAGTTCATGCAAGGCGACGTTGACCTGACGGTGTTTCGGGAGGGCAATTATAATCTGCCACAGATGTTGGAACAATACGACAGATGTTTTGAAGATGGCAGGGCAACCACACTATGTCTGGCAGAGTCCGTATACAAGAGCTGGAGTGAGGACCCCCAATGTCCTGCGTCGATGTCGGGTGCGAGGGGATATCTGATGGGCGAACCGGCACTGCACATGCTTGAGTTGTACAGGCACTTTGGGCTTGAGTACGGCAGCGAGTTTAACGGCAGGCCGGACCACCTGGTGCTGGAGCTGGACTTTCTGGCCTTCCTGTACGAAAACTACACCCAAGAGATGGCCATTCAGTTTATCGGCGACCACCTCAATTGGACAGACGAGCTGCTTGAGCGGGGCAGGGAGATAGGCCTCTGCCGTTTCTACTATTGCGTTATAAAATCAATGAATGTGTTCTTGTACCACAAGACCTCACAAATGGAGTTACGATGAAGAAACTTGCAGCGTTGATGATGTTAGCCATGCAGGTGTTTGTTATCTCCTGCAACCACACAAAAACCCAGGAGGCAGGCGCTCGGCAGGACTCCTACGGGCAACTCTGGCAGATGACCAGTACGCAGAACCCACCACAGGCAATCCCCCTGCATGTGGCCAAGACCGTTGAGTTCAAGGATGCCTCAAAGGCCACTGGCGTAGATGCGGCCCCTAAGTTGGCCCATGGTTGAAGTTAGTTGTCACCCCCCGGTCGGAGGGTAAAGAGGTCGTGGAAAAGATATACTGGAACTACATAATAGCGTTCTATCTCTTTGCCGCAGGGATCAGTGCGGGGGCGTTGTTGCTATCCATTGTGGCCGGTGCCATCAATGCTGAAAAGTACAACAGGATCGTCAGGGTTGGGGCATATGTGGCGCCTTTCCCCATAAGTGTCGGGATACTGGCGTTGGTCTTTGACCTTGAGAGGCCGTGGTTGTGCTGGAGGCTGTTTGTCACGTTTGAGGGTACCTCCGTGATGTCAATTGGCGCCTGGCTGATCCTGTTTTTCACGATTGTAAGTGTGCTGTACCTCTACCCGTGGTTGTCTGAGGTGCGTGACCCCCTGAGACTCAGGGGCTTTGTCACCCACAGGACGGTTCAGCGGTTTATACGCTACATAGGGGTTGTACTGTCCCTGGGGGTGGCCACCTATACGGGGGTGCTGATATGCACGCTTGCGGCTCGTCCTTTCTGGAACTCTCCGATGATACCGATTGTGTTTCTGGTCTCAGCCGTGATTGATGCGGTGGCTGTCATAACCCTGGGGTTGTACCTCGGGCATCCGGAGGACGATGACCTGTGTGTCAATGCGTTTTTCATGCACTGTATCGATTTCGTGCTGTTGCTTGTGCTGACCATTGTGGTGACGTTTTTCCTGGTTGGGCTGTACACCTCTACCGAAGGGGCAGGGGCGGCATTGGATGTTGTGATGAGCGGTCAGTTGAGGTTTCACTTCTGGTTTGGCGTGGTTGTCCTTGGTATGGCCATCCCCCTGACACACGTCATGCGTCAACTGCTGCCACAACTACTAGGGCACAACCACAGGCAACATCCCCTCTGGAGTGTCGTAACGGCAGAACTGTGTGTACTGCTGGGGGGATACATGTTGCGCTATGTCGTCGTCTACGCCGGGCAGTTGACAACGGCAAACCTGGTGGTCGGCTTCTGAACTGATTGGCAACTATGCAGAAGAGCATAAGTAGCTATAACGTAATTCACCCAATTAAAGAAAGAAAGGGGCGGCTCCGCCCCCCTTCAGAACCCCCCGCAAGGGGACCAGTCCCCTTGACCCCATAAGGCTGGTGATGTTATACATGTTTATGCTCGATTATTTATGCAGGGGAAAAAAGTGCCGGGGCCAGAGTAACATTTTACATGAGTAAGACAGCATTGCAATCTGTTACCCTGGCCCCGTAATTACTGTTAGGGATGGGTTTGAGCGGTTAAAAACCGTTCGCTATGTCATGTTGCATTTATCGTGCCCGACAGACATGCAAGCAAAACAGACTGTATCCTGAAAATAATCCTTGCCTCCGGTGACATATTTTGCCACGTGTGTGACAGAACGTGTCAGTTATCGGTGTCATGTAAGTTTTGCTCCTGCTGCCCTTGCACTCGTACACGCCGACTGTAGGGGTCGTAGGAGACGATAATAGTTTCGCTGTCTTTTGTGAAATAAGCCTTGAGTATCTCTTCCAACCCCATGCTGCCAAATGGCAACAGCAACTGACCGTCTCTGACATCACCGCTGGAACTTACGTATACCCTGTCGAGATGCTCAAGGGTTATCTCACGCTGCCCCTCCGGCAATTTGTAGCGCAGTTGTTTAGAGTCGAGGTCTATGGTGAGTTCGTACAACACCTTTGTATTTATGGCGGTGTCGTTGAGGTAACGCAGGGTGCTTGCAAAGCGTCCGGCCTCTGCCACCGCAGAACGGCCTGACATCCTAAGTGCGGGATAGGTCAACGCCGCAAGCACGCTCACGATAAACAGAACGACCGCAAGCTCTAAGAACGTAAAGCCCCTGGTGTTCACTCTAGTGTTCTATGTCCCAGCTCTGTATATCCTTGTTCTTTCCCTCGCCGCCTTCCTGGCCATCGGAGCCGTAGGAAAACAGGTCGTAATCGCCGTGCAGTCCGGGGCTGATGTAGACGTAGTGATTGCCCCAGGGGTCGAGCGGGATTTTCTTTTGTTCCATGTAACCACCATCCCTGTACTTACCTGGTAATTTGCCGGTTTGTGGCTTGGTGACGAGGGCATCGATACCCTGATCGGTGGAGGGATAAAAGCCGTTGTCGAGCTTGAAGAGCTTCAGGGCGGTTTCAAGATTTCTGATCTGCACCTTTGCCTCTGTAATCCTGGCGTCGTCCGTCCTGCCGATAATGCGAGGGGCAACAACCGCCGCAAGCAGACTCAAGATGAATACCACCACGATAACTTCAAGAAGCGTAAACCCTGAAGAAAAAGACGCCGGAGCGGCCTTTCCGGACTCTGACCCCCTTAAGCGCTTAATCAGATGAACATAAGGGTACTTATGCATTTCCGAGCACCCCGCATACGTGAAATAGTATCTTCATTTGTTTCTCCTTAGTTTAAATTTTTTTACATTGGCTATAATATCGATTATAGCACGTTTCGATTGGATTAAATACAAGATAATGGCATTTTACGGGGTCAAGGGGACTGGTCCCCTTGCGGGGGGTTCTGAAGGGGGGCGGAGCCCATAGGTGTTAAGTTAAGCATGATACCTCCAGTACCTCCAAGTCTTTTAGTGTTAATTTCTTAGGTTTAGGCGTATTTGACGGTTCATCAATCAACTGTAATGTT
>NZ_JABXWD010000224.1 GCF_019173545.1 Candidatus Magnetobacterium casense
GGTCCCCTTGCGGGAGGGGTCTGAGGGGAGGGCGGAGCCGCTCCCCTTCTTTTCTTTGCCGTTTTCTAATATGCAGGACAACATAGTAATAAAGGGTGCCAGGGAGCACAACCTCAGAGACATAGACCTTAGCATCCCCCGGGGGAGGCTGATCGTCGTGACCGGGCCATCGGGTTCGGGCAAATCGTCCCTTGCCATCGATACGGTCTACGCCGAGGGACAGAGGCGCTACGTCGAGAGCCTGTCGGTGTATGCGCGACAATTCCTGGGGGAGATGCAAAAGCCTGACGTGGACTCCATCGAGGGCCTGTCTCCCGCCATCGCCATCGAGCAAAAGACCATCTCCAAAAGCCCGCGTTCAACCGTGGGCACACTCACGGAGATATACGACTACCTGAGGGTCCTCTACACGCGCATAGGCAAACCCTACTGCCACCAATGCGCCATCCCGTTGATGTCGCAGGACACCGAAAGCCTCCTGACCGTAATCAGAACGCTTGCCACAGGGACAAAACTCCAGATACTCTCCCCCATCGCACAACAACGCAAGGGGACGTTCAAAAAAGAACTCCTCGCCATCAGAGGCGACGGCTACGTGCGTGCCAGGATCGACGGCGAAATGGTTGACCTCACCGAAGACATCAACCTCAACAAAAATAAACGCCACACCATTGAAATCGTCATCGACAGACTCGTCATAAAAAGCGGCATCGAACGAAAACTCAAAGAAGCAGTCAACGCAGCCATGCGCTTTAGCAGCGTGGTGATAATCAACCTCATTGAAGAGGGTCGTGACATCCTGCTCAGTAAGACGATGATCTGCCCAAAGTGCGGTAACAGTGTACCCGACCTGACGCCGATGTACTTTTCGTTTAACAGCAACCTTGGCGCCTGCCCCCGGTGTAAGGGGATCGGATTTGAAAACCTCGGCGAGGACGACACCCCCAACGTCCTGACCCCGTGCCAGGGCTGCCACGGCCTGCGTCTGAACAACGAGGCCCTCAGCATCAGGATAAACGACCTAAACATCGGGGAGGTTTCGTTGCTGTCAATTGCGGACGCCCACGAGTTTCTCAGTACGCTGCCACTGAGCGAGCGGGATGCCTTCATAGCGTCACGGATACTGAGGGAGCTTACGGACAGGCTGTCGTTTCTGGAACGTGTCGGGCTGGACTACCTGGCACTAAACCGTCTGGTTGCAACGCTCTCCGGGGGCGAGGCACAGCGGATGAGGCTTGCCACGCAGTTGGGGTCGAGTCTGTCGGGCGTGTTGTACGTCCTGGATGAGCCAAGCATCGGCCTTCATCCAAGTGACTGCTCAAAGCTCCTGGACAGCCTCAAGGATATCAAAAACGCCGGTAACACGGTTATCGTTATCGAGCACGACGAGGAAACGATCCGGTTTTCGGATGTGATCATAGACATGGGGCCGGAGGCTGGTGTACGAGGCGGTCTGGTCGTGGCAATGGGGACGCCGGAGGAGATCGCCGCAGATGCCCAGTCCCCAACCGGGCGGTTTCTATCAGGCGCCGCTGTCATCGGTGTTCCTGAGCATCGCCGGACCGCCAGGGGGCACGTCGTCATAGCCGGGGCGTCGGAGAACAACCTCAAGGACGTCACGGTATCTCTACCGCTTGGGGTTTTTGTATGCGTGACGGGTGTCTCCGGCTCCGGCAAGAGCACGTTGGTCATCGACACACTCTATCCGGCCCTGATGAACAGCCTATACGACAGCGGGCTCGCCGTTGGCAGGCACGAGGCCATCACCGGCATTGACGCCATCAACAAGTGCATCAGCGTCGATCAGTCCCCCATCGGCAAAACGCCACGGTCAAATCCATCGACGTATGCCGGGATGTTTACGTACATCAGGGAGCTGTTTGCCAACACCATGCAGGCACGCAGCCGTGGATACACCACCTCGCGGTTCAGCTTCAACATCACGGGTGGTCGCTGCGAAGACTGCAAGGGGGCCGGCATAAAGAAGTACGAAATGCACTTCCTCCCCAATGCCTACGTCCAGTGTGAGGTCTGTGACGGCAGCAGGTTCAACAGGGAGACCCTTGAGGTCGTATACAAGGGCAAGACGATTGCCGAGGTCCTGGCCATGTCCGTCAGTGAGGCCAGGGAGTTCTTCCTGCCGATAACGCCGCTGCGTCAGACGCTGTCTCTGCTGGAAGAGGTGGGGCTTGGCTACATACATCTTGGACAGGCTGCCGGCACACTCTCAGGTGGCGAGGCGCAGAGGCTCAAGCTGACACGGGAGTTAGCCAAACGTGCATCCGGCGATACCATCTACCTGCTCGATGAACCAACCACGGGGTTACACTTTGTCGATATCGACCGACTGTTGCAGATCATACATCGACTCGTTGACATGGGCAACACGGTGGTCGTCATCGAACACAACCTTGATATCATCAAGTCAGCCGACTACATCATCGACCTCGGCCCCGCAGGAGGCGCACAGGGCGGATACGTCATTGCAACAGGGACGCCGGAAGAAATTGCAGCAAACGACGCATCCATGACAGGCCGGTTTCTCAAAGGCAAGCTGTAGGAAAAAGAAAGAACCATAATCCCCGCTCATTTGGCACGGGCCAGCCCCCCACTGAGCCGGGGGAACTTAGCCGGGGGCGGCTCGCCCAGCGCTGACCCCTTGACCCCTTTACAGGCATTGGTCAGACACAAAAAATATATGTCACCCCTAGTAAGCCGCCTTGCCAAAGGCTGCCTCAAATCGCTGATTGAACGTCTCACGAGTGAAGCGGAAGTTCTGCGTTCCGTATGTTTCTACCGAAAATGATGCGGCTGTGGAGCCAATCATGGCGGCATGTTCGAGGTCGGCCCCGGGCATGAGCAGGCCCTTGAGCAACCCACCCCTGTAGGCATCTCCGGCCCCCGTGGGGTCACAGACGTTTTCAACCGTCACGGCAGGGATATCCATCTTGTCCAGGTGTCCGTTGTCATATCTTGTTATGGTAGAGCCAAACTCGCCCTTGGTGGTGATGATTATTTCGGCCATCTGAGCAAGCTCCTGAAGGGAAGCAAAGGCTTTTTCCATAGTCAGTTGCAGTTCGTAGTCGTTGCTGATAAAAATTTTGGCCCCCGAAATCATTTCGGTCAGTTGTTCTTTGTTCCACATGGGCAGGGACTGTCCGGGGTCAAAGATGTAGGAGATGCCTTTTTGCTTATAAACCTTGATAAAATCATACATATCATCGAGATTTCCCGGGGCTACAATAGCGATGGCCTTGTCTGGTTGGACAAAATCGAGGTCGAACTTTGTGGGGAACTTCATAGCGCCTGGGTTAAAAGCGGTTATCTGGTTATCGGCCTTGTCGGTGGTGATGTATGCCCCAGCGGTTAATTCTTCGTCGATGATGACTACATTGTGGGCTGGTATGTCGCACTGTCTGAGCCATTGCCGGTAGGGTTCAAAGTCTCGTCCGGCTGTGGCAATGACGTTTGGCGTCTCACCCAACAGGGAAAGGGTATAGGCAATGTTGCCCGCAGTGCCGCCAAAGTTCTCCTTTAACCCGTTGATCATAAAGCATACGTTTAATATGTGTATCTTATCCGGTAAAATATGGTCTGCAAAGCGTCCCGGAAAATCCATGATCCTGTCATAGGCCAGAGAGCCTGAAACAAGTATATTCATACAACATGTCTCCTTATAAGGTAATCTTCAAGATGTGCACACTCATCCATATGTTTCTATATTAAGCGAAATCACCTTATTTTTACCATCATACAGAAAAGAGTGCCCAAACACAGAGGGACAACGCTGCCCCCCTGTGTGTTAAATATTTTTGTTGGGGAAGGCATATGGATGCACAGGCATCGGTTGGGTTGTGCCGTTGCTCAGAGTACAATGACAACGACAGGGATCAGGCCATCCTTCATCAAAAATACGGGTAAATGATATAAGCTCCTATCCCACCAGCGTTTTTTTTATCAACAACCCCTCGACTTGACATTCATAATATCATGAGGTTAGATTACGATAAACCAGGGCTGATCTGGAGCTAAAAAGAAAAGGGGTAATAGTATGGAAGAAAAAGGTAAGGACAAGGCACCTGAAACTCAAGGCTCAGGCAACAGTGAGTTTGACGTGTTTGACTCAACGTTCAGACAAGCCTCAAAGGCATTTGAGGTGCTGAACAAGTTGACAAAGCAGAACATAGAGAGCAATATTGACGTATCGCTGGATTGGTTGATAGTCTCTGCCTGGAGCAACCTGGACAGGATGAAGAAGCTCCAGGATGAGATGACATCACGCCTGACGGAGGCCAAAAAGATAGCCGGTCTGATGAATTGATACACATGTGTACTAAAAAATCATGTGTAGCTTCGTCAAAGCACAGGAGTGAGGGGGCTTGCTTGGTTGCTGCTCCCCTCGCTGCTCCATTTATAGGCATTTTTATTACCGCTTGTTACCCACCAAAAATTTATGCACCCGATTTGAGATTTGACAAGAACGCAAAGGTTTTGTTAAATTAATCATACCTGTGGCAACCTGACTGGACCAACAGGGAGGTAAAAAAAAAAATTTGAAGGAGACACAACGTGTACAAGAGATTAACACTGTGGCTATGTGTATTTGTCCTTGCACTATCGGCACAGGCCTACGCAAAGGACACTGATGAGGCTGCCAGGGAGGCCTTTACCAAGCTATTTCCAAAGGTAAAAGTGGATGCGGTTACAGAGACAGAGATGAAGGGCGTTTATGAGATAGTAGTTGGTATTGATATTGCCTATTTTCATCCTGAAACCGGCACACTGATCTTAGGTGAGTTACGCGGCAAAGATGGCAAAATGTTGACACGGGAAAGAAAAGATGCCATATCGGCATCCAAGGTAAAGGATTTACCGCTGGATAAGGCCCTCAAGATAGGCAAAGGCAAGAACACCGTAATCGAGTTTACAGACCCAGACTGTCCATTCTGCAGAAAGCTCTCCGAGGTTCTGTCCAAACGTGACGACATTACAAGGTATGTATTCCTGTTCCCGTTGGTGCAGATACACCCAAAGGCAATGGATAAGGCCAAGTACATCCTGTGTGCTGAGGACAAGGCCAAGGCCCTCGAGGAGGTCATGGCCGGAAAGCATGACGATGACAAGTTTGAAGTCTGCAAGGATGAGGCGATAGAAAAGAAAGTTACTGAAAATCTCGAACTCGGTGCCTCTATCGGGATCAGCGGTACCCCATATCTGGTTGTCAATGGTGAGATTGTGCAGGGTGCAGACATCAAGCGCATAGAAACCCTGTTGGCAGGCAAGGAGGAAAAGAAGGAGGAAAAGAAAGACTCCTCAGGCGAACCTAAAGCGGAAAAAACAGAAGAAAAGAAATGAGAGGGTAGCTCCTAACCATTAGGGCAATGGTCAGCAGTTGCCATATAAGTAACGGCACACCGGCTGGTGTCTCATTAACACAAGATAAAGATACTGGCCGGTTGCTTTTTATTTCGCTGATATTGTATGCTAAATATCTATAGGATAAGTTATGTTGGTTATGTTTGATACATTTAAGACGGTCAAGAGTCTTAGGAATGCCGGTTTCTCTGAGGAACAGGCCAGGAGTCTGACCGATGCCCTGCTTGAAATACAATCCGCAAGTCTGGAGCATCTTGCAACAAAAACAGACCTGATGCTTACAAAAACGGAACTAAGAGACAAAATCGCCGAGGTCAGAGACGAAATCGCCGGGGTCAGGGCTGAAGTCGCAAAGGTCAGAGAAGACCTGGCAAGACTCGAAGGCAGGGTCAACACAAGGTTCTCCGATATGGAAGGCAAGTTTGACACAAAGCTCTCTGACTTCGAAGGC
>NZ_JABXWD010000225.1 GCF_019173545.1 Candidatus Magnetobacterium casense
CTGTAACCGACCCTATTTGTAGCACTATGCCAACCCCTGCCCCTGATACAAGTATCGGTCTGCCTGTCATCCGGTGGGGGCCTGTTGCGGATTGTTTCGGATGGGAGGAAATTACAATAGATTTATCTGCCGTTTTTGAGGGTCTCCCTAATGATGGCATTGTAGGTATTCCACAGGTGCAAATCTGTTTCCGGCCCATGGTGATCGGGGCTCTCTCTCTCTTTGGTGTTGACATTGATCTAGACGTGTTATTGGCGCTGATTGTTGCGTCTTGGTGTTTGCGGACATTCTGGCGCACGTAATAGCACGTATAAACTTGCGACCCTTGCGGCCTGACGTGAGGAAAGGGCGCAAGGGTCGCTATCTTACACGGAGGATATCTATGTATCTTGAAATCCCAATAAATATGGCGGTTGCTAATGCGCTGGCGCTGTTCTTTATTTTCTTCAGCGTTAAGACGTTGGTTGAAAGTTTCCTATAATGCCCCTTCTGTCGTCTGACGTCATCACGGAATATATCAATATGTATCGGGTCGCTTGGATTGGCGGGCGTGTTGGCGGTCATAAAACAAGCGTTAGTTTGAAAATAGCAGAGGATTACTTAAAGAAGGGGTATCGTCTCGTTTGTAATTTTCGCTGTGCTTGGGCTGATGATCTTGAAACGGTTCATTTGAATAAAGATGGGCATTTAAAAGCGGTTGTCATTCTGGATGAGGGCGGGCGGTATGTCAAAACGTCTGCGTTTCTGGATGCCGTTGTATCTTACCCTGGTAAGATGGATTTAGTCTTGTTGATTACGTCTGTTCTTCCCCCTGCGCCAATGGCTCGCAGGTTGTCTATTAAATATGCGTGGTCTATGTTCGGGTTTGGCGTTCCTTGCGTGGTCTATCGTTGGGCTTTGGAGGGTGAGCATGAAAAGGGTCATTTCGCTTGGTTGTTTCCGTCTGAAATCTACGGTGTTTACTCTCGTAATGACCCTGGGGCGGGGGCTCAAGAGATTACTGAGTACCTTATCCAGCGCGAAAAGGACTTCGAGAAGTTCCACGGGCGCGACACGTTCTCACAGCGACAAAGTATTAACAGCATATCAGCGGTGGATTTTGGCGGGGGGTCGTCGCTTTCCGGCATTGGTGATTCATTTAGCGACAGTGTTTCGGATTTATCCGCCGTTGTTGCTGACATGGCGGCCTTATCTCGCAGAAAAAACCGTAGGTAATAGGGCGACCCTTACAAGCCTTTCTATTGCTGGCTTTCTTGTTTATCTAATTTATTTGGCTATTCGGGGCTTGTTGCCTATTGCGGGTATTCTGCCACGAGCGCAAGTACCAACCCCTACCCCTAGAATAAATATCGGTTTACAAAGTCGGCCTATAGGTTCATTCGGCTCACTTATGATTATTGATGCAACCCCTACCCCTGAAAATGCAATAATACCTGAATTTTCGGTCCTGCAGCTTACTAGTATTATTGCAAATACTTCTACCCCTTACCCTACTTATACCCCTGTTCGTGGATCTCCAACCCCTACCAGGGCAATAAAATACACTGCAACCCCTTTCCCTTCCCCTACTCGTACCCCTGCCCCTTCTTCAACGTCTCGGCCTGTTGGTCCTGGCTCTGGCGGGGGTGTTTGGGTCATCACTGCAACCCCTTACCCTACTGCAACCCCTTACCCTACTTATACCCCTTATCCAACCCCTACCCCTGAGCGGTTTTTGTATTTTCCCCCTGTGCGGTCTGCGTGGGTCGTCTATCTCCCTGGGGTTCTTCGTGGTCTTGATGTTGATCGTCAATCTGTACCCTATCCAGCACCATAAAACGGAGGTTTAACATGGATGAGCAAACAGCAAGGCAGTATATAGCTGAAATATGTGAGTGGCTAAAATCTGACGATTTGAAAGTATTAGAGGGGGTTATATTTCCTGAATTGAAATCGGTCAATATTGCCAGGGAATTATGTAATGATCTTTTGTTGGCGTCTGGGGCTAGTTCTTCCGGTTGCTTACTCTGCGATATGTGAGGGAATATGAATATTCGTCTAGATTACTTCAAGTTTACGGTTTTCGATCTCCCATCTCATGAGGGGCTTGCATTTTACCGCTACCTGTTCTCTGAGCACTTAGGCGAATTAACCCCATCCGGCCATGGTTCAGCGGGCTACCGTGAAATGTACTATTCGGCGTCTGGCGCTACGGTCTCCATCCGGCCGACTGTGGATAGCAAGGAATACGGGCGTAATTATTTCACAATTGAGCTAAAAGGCACTGCATGCAAGTGCTTAACCCCTGATGTCTTCCGGTCTGTTGCGGAGTTGCAAGCTGGCGGCGTGAAAATCCGTTGCAATAGGGTAGATTGGGCTTTTGATGATGTTCCTTTTACCGTCTCCGATGTCTGGGGGCGTTTGATGTTGGGTGACGTTAAAACCTGGGCTAAAAAATCGTCATTCCGTATGATCTCAGCACCACATGAAATTAATGAGATGGGTCAAGAGGGCACGCAAACAGTATATATTGGCTCACTAAAAAAACGAGATAGGATTGTTCGTGTTTATGATCTCCATGGGTTTACACGTCTCGAGCTCGAGATGAGGGCTGAATGGGCTAATAATACTGTCTGGGACATTATTATTAAGCCGTTCTCTGAATGGGGGCGTGGTGCTTGTTCTGTACTGCTGGATTATTTGACTTTCCCTGATTGGCGGCCATGGGAGGTTTGGCTCACTGACGTTGTTCCTGCCGGCATTAAAATATATTCGGCTCGTCGGGTCTCGCTTGATCGTATTCAGTCATGGATTAAGCGGCAAGTCGCCCCTGCAATTATTGCCATGTGCGAAGCGGAAGGGGTAGACTTTGATCTAAAATTCTGGCTTTCGTCATGTGTTACCCCTGAGCGTCTAAAAAAGTATACCGCTATGATGGCTCTGGGCAAGCTGGGCTAATTACACGATATTGGATTTAATCTCAGGCATAGGGGGCAAGGGTCAAGGGTGACTACACGTCAAACCCTGCCGATTAGTCTTGTCTGTTGCTAGTTCCTTTGTATTCTTCCTGGCCTGACTGTCACCCTTGACGCTTGCAATACTAAGCGCAAACAGCCAGGATTGTACCCCCTTCCGAAAAAACATTGTTTTTTCGGAAGGACAAAAAAAACCTATTTCTTACGCCTGTTCTTTCTTCTATATAATAGTGTCTTTTGGTCTTTCTTTTGGTGGTTTGCCTGCTGGCAAGCTGCTCGATTGGGAAGATGCCCCGTGAGTAATACGGGGCTAACTTTTCTCCTTTATGATACTTTCCCCCTTGACAGTTCCTTGGACTTTGCATTAAAATTTGGTAGTTCTGGGGTGTTCCTGGGATATCAGTTTCCTGGCTCATAGGTTCTGATTACTATAAATAATGAGCGACGGAGGATTTATGCAAGTTCACATCAAGGCTGTTTATGGTGGGGTTGATCTCATTCAACCCAAGGCGGGCAAGGATTTTGCCGCTTTCGAGGTTATGAAGTTGTACGATCTCGAAAAGGGCGAAGCGGTACGCCTGCCGCTCGTTTCCGATCTCCATTCTGAGCTCGTTCCCGGCGTCAATTATGAATTGGTGCTTGATGTCAAAGCGGCAATGAAGGGGTATAACCTGGATTTGCGGGTGGTTGACATCAAGGGTAAGAAGTTGGGCGGCTAATATGTTGCCTTGGGAATTGGTCTGGTATAACCTTTCTCAGTTCCTGGGCTCGTATGGCGTCATTGCCTTGATTGGCGTCTTTTCGTTTGTGGTATCGCTGGCAGGTATAACCTGGCGGCGTTTTCGATCTTAAGGGAAAGGAGGATAAAAAAGCATGACTCTCGACATGGTTGGCATTTTGTCTGTGATTGATGATCTCGGCCTGACCGCTGGTATCATCCTGGGCGCTGTGTTGTTCTTCGCACCCCTGCTGTGGAAGCGTATCCGCCGCTAATCCTGATCTCGGCGGTTTAACCCTACCATGAGGGCTATAGGTGCGGCGGGCACGTGGTCAATACCCGCCGGACTGTTGCGAGGCTCTATGTTTGACTTTGTTCTGGGTGGGGGCCCACCTATACCGCCGGGGCCTACTCTCGACATGGCGGGCATTTTGAATGTGTTAATGAACCTTTACGGGCCCATCGGTATTGCTACGATGGTTACATTTTTAATCTTCATGGTGTGGGCTGTTCCTGTTCTCTGGCGGCGAATTCGGCGGTAGCATGGAACAGGGCATAGTAGATTTCTTCGTGAGTTCTGGCCTAATGCCGTGGGTGCGTGTTGCGGTGGCTGTTGGTGTGGCTTTTTGGGTCTGGGATAGGCTATTCAGGCAGGAGTAAACTCCGTGGATGATCTTACTTTTATACTCTTTTTGGTCTTTGTGGTCTTGGCGGCTGTGGGGCGCTCTCGTTGGGGGCGTCTTTTTGCGTGGTTGCGGTCTAAGTTCGGCAAGGGTGCGGTGTAATGCAAGCGCAAGGCGTTGGCGTCTTGGTCTTTTATGTGGCTCTGTTCTTTGTTCTGGGCTATGAATTGGGGCGGTTTCTCGCAGGTCTAAAATCAAGGAAAGGCGGTTGATATGTGGTCTGACGTCATAGACTTTATGAATAATTTCGGCCTGTATGATGGTATTCGCTTGGTCGTTGTGGGTGCTGTGGCTCTGTGGTTCTATAACCATTTCTTTAACAAGAGTTGATCTCATGCCTGACTTAACCTTGGTGGGTGCGTTTGCGGGTTTGATGTTGGGTGCGGCTCTAAATAGTCGGGCTCTGGGTGCGTCAATTGTCGGGGCTCTGGCTCTAACTCAGGTTTCAAGTTCTGATGAGATATGGTTAGTTGTTGGCCTGTACTTGGTCTCTCAGGTTCTCTCACAGTTTAGGAGCTGAAATTGTGCAAAATTATAAGAGATATACTCGTTTTATCCTTGTATTTGTTCTTACCCTGTGGGCTTGTGGTGTGGTTGTTCTGCCTGCTATGGCGCAAGAGTCAACCCCAACCCCAACCTGGGAACCTTTGATAGTTACCAGTACACCTATCCCAACCTATAGCGGGGTTTGTCCTGCTGTACCCCCTGCTGGATATTTGACGGTTACCCCTGGCATGGGTTGGTGGATGCGTTGTAGTGATTGCCTTGCAACCTGGGAACCTTCCCCAACCTTCGACTGGGGGTCTACTTCTACCCCTGTTCCATCTGTAACCCCTTCCCCTTCTGTTACCCCAACCCCTAACGGGGCGGGCTATATTCTGGCCTGTTCAGATACAAACACAGATGCTGATTGTCTGGGTACGACTGGCACGGATATTACACTAACGGGCTCTAATGAGCAATCTACCGCTTATATAAAATTTGATGCTCAATGCGTCTCCGGCAATTGTGATATACAACCCCAAACAATTTATTATGAATTCAATTGCACTCATACTGGTGTGCGTGAAAATGCTACAGATTGGGATGCTTTTACAATTCTTGATCTTTCAGGGATTGGTCAAGATACTGACATCTGGCGGGCTTGTGATGATACCAATAGTTGTGAAACGGGCACAAGTGTAGTTGGTCAATCGTTGTATTATCCTAATCCTAGTGGCAATTATCAGGATATTGGTTTTCAAGGTGGGCTTGGTATCCAGTCTTATACTTCTTGGACTTCTGATTGTGTCTTTCACGTTTCGGTTAATCCTATACAGGGGCCTACGGCAACCCCTGCCCCTACCCCTGTAACCGACCCTATTTGTAGCACTATGCCAACCCCTGCCCCTGATACAAGTATCGGTCTGCCTGTCATCCGGTGGGGGCCTGTTGCGGATTGTTTCGGATGGGAGGA
>NZ_JABXWD010000226.1 GCF_019173545.1 Candidatus Magnetobacterium casense
TTATCAGCAATTAACTGTAATCAGGAAATTATGGCAAGGCGTTTAATCGCTAAAACCAAAACAATTTATTGTCGCAGTATGCGTAAACTGTTGATTAATAGGATTTTAACTGCAGGTTATTAATGAATAATTTTTCTCTTGACATCACGGTTGCTTGACCCATACGTGTTAAGTTAAGCGTGATACCCCACATAACTCCAAATCTTTTACGCTCAATTTCTTAGGTTTAGGGGTATATGGCGATTCATCAATCAACTGCAATGTTGTTTTTCTGGACGGTTGATGATTTTTCTCACACGCTTTTAACATAATAGGTAGGGTTCCTTCTTACTTCATGTGGGTAACTCAACTTAAGGCTATCGACCAACGGGAGCGGGTAGTACAATCTACCGACTTATCCTTTTATAGGCTTTCCCTTGCAAACGATAGAGATTAAAGGCAACATGGCAAGGCTTATAATTTCTCTTCCCCTGTTGCCCATAGGTGGGTGTTGTTAATCCTACCCACTCACTTTGAGAAAGAGCCCTAATTTTTATATATAGGATATGGTAAAACAACACAACCGACGATGTTCATCCCCACACTCAATGTCCTAGCAAGAGGATGGGGTTAAGGGGTTAGCGAGGGGTCAGCAACCCCCGGCATAAAAGGGGCGAGCCGCCCTTTTTTTGTCTTTTCTTCTTAGGGGTGAACTATTGCCGTGTTTATGGCTCTATGTGGTCTTGCACGAAGTCTTCTATGTATGAGTCTGTGATGGTGTCGTTGTACATGACCATATCGAGTTGTTTGGTGTAGACGGTCAGTTTGCCGAGCATCGTCAGTCGTTTCTCTATTGACGATTTTTTGTACTTCAGGACGGCAGCATCTATGACGTCCTCCCTCACCCGTACAGAGTCAAAGTGCAGGTGTCTGAGGATTTCTGATATCAGCCTGACGCGTCGCAGTCTCCTGTCCGTGGTTGACCCGCCCCCCTTGAAGTGGAATTTGATATAGTTGTCGTTGAGATGGTCCCCGGCAAAGGCCTCAACGGTTGACAGGTGATAGCCCAGGCGGATAGAAAAGTTCATGTAGTGTGCCGATACGAATGCAAAGCTCCTCTTGGCTATTTCGTCGTATTCGGCCTCGGACATGGATGCGCTGTGGGCAACCATCCCCATGAATCCTTTCATGTCAAAGGGACGCGCTTGCGGCCACCTCATCGAAAGCATACCCTTGAAGAAGGCGTTAAACGGCTCCGAGGTAATGTCCTCCGGGGCAATGGCCCTGGTTGTGGCGCTGATGCCGCCGCCCAGATCAATGGCGTACAGGTCTATGGGGATGCCGGCCACCACCCGCACGGCACCAAAACTGTCCTGCAGAGAAGGCAGCTCAGTCATGGAAAACATCGATAGCATCGCCTTTTCATGCGCAAAGCGTGTTATGTCGTGGAACGTCTTACAGTGCTCTGCCGTGAAGTCCTCCGCATCGGGATTGACCAGGTTGAGCATGACTATGTGCTTGAGCACCCTTGACAGGGTCTTAAAGAGATGTGTGCTTTTAAAGGGGTCGTGTTTTTGTTCGAGGTACGTTATCAGTTCGGTGACGTAGCCTTCGTATATATTGCCGTTTATGGCATCCACGGTTATTTCGGAGTCGTGTTTTATGGTCATCGTTGCTACTTCGGTATCCAGGATCGTGGGGATTTGGAACTCTCTGGCAAGTGAGGCCATATGTCCGGTGGTGCCACCGACGTCGGTGACAATGGCGCGGACCTTGTTCATGACGGTTACGAACTTTGGAGAGGTGTTGCGCGCTATTAGGACTGCACCTTCGGGGACATGTATCAGGTCATCCTCGCTCCTGAGGATGTAGGCCCTGCCATGTCCCACACCCTTGCAGGCAATGATCCCCTTGTCCAGGAGCACCTTGTGGCCTTCTATGCGTATAGGGCGTGCTTTTTGCTCCTCCTTTGCGGTGACCACCAGGGGTCTGCTTTGTAGTATCAGCAGGCGGTCGTTGCTGTCTATGACCCATTCGATGTCCTGTGCTGTGCCAAAGTGGTTCTCCAGGAGTTTTGCATACCGTGCAAGCTCTGCTATCTGGCTATTTTTCAGGCATGGCGTCTCCTCCGCCTCATCAGGCAGCGGAACCTCCTTCAATGACCCCCCGGAGGTACAGACGACCATCGTGACCTGTTCGGTGGGCATTGTCTGTATGACCCTTGTGATATCGTCTTTTGGCACTATATACGTCTCAGGCGTCACCATGCCGTCCACCAGACACATGCCAAGCCCCCAGATGGCGTTTATGATGATCCTGTTACTGCCCGGCTCATTGGGGTCGTCGGAGAATATGACTCCGCTCACCTTAGAGTCAACCATCTCCAGGATGCCCACGGCCATGGCCAACTCGTTTTCCGTAAACCCCTTGGTCTTGTAGTAAAAGATAGCCCGAGACGAAAAGAGGCTGGCCAGCACCTCCTTGTACCTCTGAAGCACATGTTGCGGTTTGACGTTGAGAAAGGTGGCATACTGACCGGCAAAGCTGAAATCGCTGTCTTCCTCTATGGCGCTGCTGCGGATGGAGAGGTCAAAGGAGTCGTTGTTGCACAGCCCGGCGGTGGAGGCAAGGATGGCCTCGGCCATATCATCGGGTATCTCCCCGGCCAGGATATCTCCCTGACACTGGGCGCTTACACGGTTGAGCTCTTCCATGTTGCTTACGGAGAGCGTTGCAAGGCGTTCGTGAATCTTTTCAAGCATACCGTTGTGTTCCATGAACCGCTTATAGGCATGGGCCGTTATGGCAAAGCCGGCAGGGATGGGGACGTTGAGGAGATTTTTTATCTCACCGAGGTTGGCGTTTTTACCGCCGACGCTGTTGACTTTCTCCTTGGTTATCTCAGCCATTGACAGGGTGTAGCCCTCCGTGGGGATATCTCGTTTGGTGTTGAGGATGCCTTCTATGTCCATGCTGATATGGTTAAAGCGGTCGTAGAGGGCCATATACCTATTATGGGTAATGTCGTTGAGTTTGTCGATCAGTTCCCTGGTGTGTTCGGTTATGGTTATCAGACTGTGGACGATGTATTGTCTGTCAAACAGGTACTCGCCGGAGAGTTTTTCCTCCATGTCTGCCATGACGCCAAGAATACTGTTGTTACAGTGCAGGAGGGCCTTGAAAGACTCGTACCTTGCGGCCAGGATATCCCTCTCAGACTTCACGGACGTCTCCAGGGAGCGCTGCGTGCGTACTCCGATCTTTTGCAATATGCCCTTGAGTGCTTCCTTATATTTCATCTGCAATCACGTGCTGATAAACTAACATTTCTGTTGATTAAAAAGCAAGACACCCGTATGAAAGGTTACGCATGATGGGGTCAAGGGGACTTCTTCGTGCCAGGGGCGGCTCGCCCCTCCCCTTGCAGGGGAGGTCAAGGAGCCAGGTGCGACCTGGAGCGGTAAAGAAGGGCGGAGCCGCCCTTCTCTGTAGGGGGTAGGGGACGAAGCCCCCATTCTTTCTTTGACGAAGCCACCAACTACTTTCTTATGCACCCCTGACTATTGGGGGGTATAAATAGTGGTGTTGTTTGTGTTACAATATAATAAAAGTTTAATAAGAAGGAGGGTGCCATGTCGGAGGAATTCGCACATCGTCCATTTGATGAGCTTGGTGGGTTACTCAAGGGTAAGATGGCTCTCCGGAGGCAGAAAGAGCCAAAGAAGGTGGCCAAGGCAGCCGTGGAAACAGTCGCACCGGAGATGACCGACGAGGAGTTATTCAGAGAGGCAATGCTCAATGTGAAAGAGATCAAGGAATTTACGCAAATCCCATACAGCCGGGGTAAGCTGAAGCCACCCCCCTGCAAAGATGACGATGACGATTACGGCGACAAGGAGTGCCTGGACACCCTCCGGGCGATCAGAGATGGCAAGCGCCCCATCGACATCAGAAAAACCCAGGAGTATATCGAATGGAACAACCCGGCCCACAGAAACGTCTTCACGCTACACCTTCACGAGGGCAGGTACTCGGTGCAGGACTTCCTGGACCTGCACGGCAGTACGCTGGCAGAGGCAGAACTGATAATCACCGACTTCATCAAGGAATCCGTCAGGAAAAGCCACCGTTGTGTAAAGATAATCCATGGACGGGGGCTGCGTTCACCCAATGGTCCGGTGCTTAAAAACGCCATTACCGGTTGGCTTTCCGGTCGTATGCGCAAGTACGTCATGGCCTTTGCCACAGCGCCACAGTACGATGGTGGCCTCGGCGCACTGTACATACTCCTTAAGAAGGGGTGAGGCCCCCCAAGGCCAGGGCAATCGCATTTGATCGCAAAGAGAGAAGGAGACCGGCTCCGCCCCCTTCAGATATACCACCGGCATGGCTCAAGACCAGGCCGCTTTGGCCTTCGCTATGTAGTCGGCTGCCTTTTGCTTATCACCTGTTTCGTCATATACGATGGCCATGTTGTTATACGTCGTCGCCACAGACGGATGTCTTTCGCCATAGACTTCTTTGAATATCGCAAGGGATTTTTCGTAAAACGCAATCGCCTGCCTGGCATCGCCTAACTTCCATAATGACTGCGCATACGCATGAAGAAGACTATCAACCTCCACATCTTTCGCTGCCTTGGCCTCGCCAATCACCTCATCTGTGACCCTGACGGCGACCTTCTCCATAATCGCCCAACCCTGCCGATATAAAACCAGCCCGTCAAAGTACCGCCCCAAATCACGCGCATACGGACACGCACCGCGGATGTCACCCACTGCAAGGGCGTGACGAACGGCCTCCTCCAGGTACTTGTAGTTCGGCTCCGATGAGGTTTTAACCCAATCGCTGTACCACTTATACGCCAACCCGTGCATCTCAAACTGCTCCCCTGGCGTCAAATTGCCCCACATGGCATCACGAATTACGGGAGTCACCCAGTACACAAACTCACCACGGGAGACGTCCTCACGCTCAACTAACGTCAGATCAACACCCGTGGCCAAAAACTGAGCGCCGCCAAAGCCAGCAAAGGCAGTCGCATCAACAGGCTCCCCGTACACTGCCGCCCTCCGAATAAACCCGTGGAACTTCGGCCCCTTAGTCTCTGCGATCACATCCGCAAGAAACTCGTGGATGAACTCACCTTGTTTGAGCTTCAACTGCGCCTCAAGGTCAACCAAATCGTACCTGGCCTCGTCCCTGGCGATAACGTCTAACCACTCCAACAATCGGGGATTGCCGCCACCGTATCGCAAATACATCTTAACGTGGCTGCTCTTTGCGACAAACTCAAGATTACTCGCCTTCTTGTCTAAATCCGCACCATCAAACGACCTTAGCGTTATATCAACGAGTTTCGTCCTGGACAGGTCTTCACCATCGACCTCAAGGATAAACGGATACCGGCTCGATATCACGACGTTGCTGCTGCCTTCAGCCCAATCAACCGCCTCAAGAAAGGGATGGATGACCTCGATTGCCTCAGACTTCACGTTATACTCATTGCCGCTACGGATGAGGTTTTGCTCAAAATCGTCGAAATATACTATTATCGAAAGCTCATATTTAAAGACGGAACCGAAAAGGTCATATATTTTTTCCTTGTATTGCGTATCTGTTGATGCAATAATTTTCAGACCGACCTTGTTACGCTGTTTATTGAGCATCGCCCTCAACTTCACGGTCACATCCGCCTCACTGACCACCCCGTGAAAGACAACCAACTCCTTGTCCTTGACCCTCTCAACGAGCTTCCCGACAAGACAGC
>NZ_JABXWD010000227.1 GCF_019173545.1 Candidatus Magnetobacterium casense
GGCAGAAATGGGTAACTTATCTTATGATTCCGGCCATGTCCTGACCCGCTGGCAATACCTCTTTACACAGTTCAGGGTGATAATCACTTACATCAGGTTGCCAAAACGACGAGTATATCGGATAGTCATAGATAATAGTCAGGTTCACGGGAAACAATAGCATCCTGATGTAAGTGATTATCACCCTGAACTGTGTAAAGAGGTATTGCCAGCGGGTCAGGACATGGCCGGAATCATAAGATAAGTTACCCATTTCTGCCGATATTATTGGTATATCGTAACCTAAATTGAAGCTGATGATATACGGTATCATAACGTAAAATGGCACACACCACAACAGACGTCTCAGTGGTTTTCCCGAAAAAAGCATAAACTCGATCATTGCTATAGTAACAGGCAAGGTAATGACGGTCTGCTTTGTTATTGATGCAAGAAATGCCGTAAGAACGGCTATCATGTAAAACGAAACGTCCTTGAGCCTGCCAATTGAAGCAGTCTTGGGGCCGTGTAGAGATTGCTCTTTGGATTTGGAGGTTTTATCGGTCAAAAATCGCCACTTCAGGTATAACAGGATCGTAAGCAAGTAAAACAACGTAGCCAGAGATGTATAGCGCTGAATGACCAATGTCACGGCCTGATGCTGCAACGGATGAACCACAAACAACAGGGCGGTAAAAAAGGCAACCTCGTGTTTAAATAGTCGATGGGGATTACCTGTTAAGGAAGGGGTCAAGGGGGCTGGCCCCCTTGCGGGGTGGGTCTGAGGGAGGGGCGGAGCCGCCTCCCTTCTTTCTTTTCTTAGGGGTGAACTATTGTTATACATGTTTATGCTCTCTTGCTTACTGCCATTGCCGTACCGCATACCTCCGGCACGACGCAGGTAAATCACCAACAGGTATACCAGTGCTGCATTGATGATATGGATTGAGATATTGGCAATATGGTATCCTCTGACGTCTTCGCCATGCAGTTTATAGTTTAGAGCAAAGGTAAGGTCGGCGATATATCTCTTATTATCGAACCAATTATAGGAGTATTCTTGAGATGCAATGCCGATTATCTGGATGTCATCGAAAAAAAACGGGACGTTTAAGCTGTTGGAGTATGCCAGAAAACCAGCCAGGGCAATTGTCAACACCTGAAATGTTGCCTTATTTATGAGGATGTTTATGACCCTGCCCATGCCTTATCTCCGTGTATGGCCTGATTGCATAAGGTATTAAAGCACAAACATTTGTGCTCAGTCAATCTGCTCACTTCAGGGTGGGCAATCGCATTTGAGCGCAAGAGAAAAGAAAGGGGCGGCTCCGCCCCCCTTCAGAACCCCCCGCAAGGGGGCCAGCCCCCTTGACCCCTTCCTTGTGTATGCTTGTTTTTAGACATAAGATAAACTATCAACAATTAATAAAATTCTCTAATGCGATAGCCCTGACTTGTAAATTGGTATGGTCTATTTGCAGTGTTTAATGTTACAATAGAAACAGGTGCGATGAAACTACCTTCTGATACATTAAAGGAACTCAAAGGCAATCTGCTTAAAAAAGGAGCAGAGGGTTATCCCGGCACGGATGGTACCCCCCAGGGGACACCACCAGATAAGGGAGATGGCAAGTCATTGAAATTGGCGTTGTTGCTGATGCTCCTGGCCCTTGTCTATGACGTCTCCCCCGTTGACGTCGTCCCCGATGTGCCCATCGTGGGATGGATCGACGATTTCTTTGTCACCGCTGCGGCAGCTCTGAACGTTATACATGCCATGACAAGCGCACAAAACTCTGCCCTGACAAAACTGGTAAGTATACTCAAATGGATGGTGATCTTTATCGGTATAATAGCTATCTGTGTAGTACTGATAAGCATGCTTGGCATTATTAAGTTTATAACGTCTTAGGCATGTTTATAACGTGCCAGGCAAAAAAGCTACAGAAAAAATAGTTCTATTTTATAAAAAAATACTGTAAAATATAAACGTAATGATAAAACGACAAAAGGGAACTATGCCGAAAATAAAGATATTGCTCATCCTCGATGATGCACAAGAACAACTGGCCATCATGCAGTCTTGCCAGAGTAAAGGACTCACCTGCAGCTATACGGCGGCAGAGTCTGTCGCTGATGCGAGGGGCAAACTGATCAGAGACAGGCATGACGTGGTGATACTTGACAACCATCTTAGGGGTTCCGATGCGCTTGCGTTGCGTGATTACCTGGGCGCTACCCCCGTGATACTGATAACGGACGACGCTGAAACGGCAGGCATGGCACTCAAGGCAGACTTTGAATGTCTTGCCAGAGACCCTCAGCGTTATTACCTGACTGTTCTGCCGACACTGATAAACCACGCCGTGCGCTCTAGCCAGGCAATTTCAGAGGCCAGGGTGCAGCAGGCACAACTGCTCAATGCACAACTGTACCAGAAAGAAATCATCAACAGCTCCCTGGACATGATCATAGCCGTTGACACAAACCACAGGATCGTGGAGTTCAACAGGGCAGCGGAGGCCACCTTCGGGTATAAGGCAGACGAGGTCATCGGCAAAGACATAAATATGCTCTACTGTGATGATACGGAGTTGTTCAGCACGCATAAGTTACTGTCAGAGACAGGGGTCTTTATGGGAGTTGTCCACAACCGCCGCAAGGACAACGATATCTTCCCGGCATTTATTTCGGCCTCAGTGATGCGCAATATCAATGGCGATATAGTTGGCTTCATGGGCATATCGCGCGACATATCGGAACAACGCAGGGGCGAGGATGCCCTGTGGAGCTCCGAGCACCGCTACCGAAACCTCGTTGAAAACATGCACGACTTTGTCGTGGAAATAGACCCCGAAGGCATTTTGCTCTTCGTCAACAAGTCCTTTGCCAGGAGCATGGGGTATCGTATCGACAGCATTACAGGGGGCAACTACGCATCTCTCATCCACCCCGATGATGTAGAGAACTTCATGGCAAAGTGCCCCCTGAACAGAACAAGGATTGCCCACCTGCGCAACTGCGAATACCGATTAAAAGTGGCCGATGGCAGTTTCATCAACGTTATAACAAACGGAGACCCAGTCTTTGACTATGAAGGCAGTCTGACGTCTTTCCTGCTGGTGTCCTTTGACATGACCGTCCGGAAGAAGGCCGAAGATGAACTGAACAAGGCCAAGGAAAAGGCCATTGCCGCCAACAAGGCCAAGAGCGAATTCCTCACCAACATCAGTCACGAACTGCGAACCCCCATGAACGGCATCATTGGCATGACCGAACTCACACTCGATACCCACCTGACCGCAGACCAGAAAAAGTACCTTGAGATGGTCAGAGACTCGGCCAATTCCCTGATGACGCTATTAAACAGCATACTGGACTTTTCAAAAATAGAGGCCGGCAAACTCGAGCTGGAAGATATCGACTTCAATGTCAGGGAGGTCATCGAGTCCGCCATAGAGTCGATCACGCCACAGGCCGAAAAAAAGGACCTGGAACTCCTGTGTCACATTGCACCGGACGTTGCCACCACGGTGCGGGGCGACCCGACGCGCATACGACAGATAATTGTAAATCTGATGGGTAATGGCATAAAGTTTACAGAGCATGGTGCGGTAGTCCTATACCTGCGTAGGGGACAGACAGAGGGAGAACCGGAAAAGGTTGTCCTGGACTTTGCTGTCCGTGATACGGGTATTGGCATCCCCGCTGATAAGATCGATACCATCTTTGACAGCTTCACGCAGGTCGATGGCTCAGTAACCAGAAAGTATGGCGGCACCGGCCTGGGACTAACCATATCCAGGCAATTGGTGAAACTGATGAATGGCAACATCTCCGTAGAAAGCACCAAGGACAAGGGCACTACCTTTCACTTCACCGTTGAGGTTAAGGGTACCGATAAGGTCATTGACAGGGATGCCTCCAAACATTGGTCGGCTTTGGCAGGAAAACGCGTTCTTGTGGTAGACTCACACAAACTCAGCCGTCGTATCATCACGGATATGCTCTATGACTACAACATGATAGTGACGCAGGCCGATTCACCACAGGCGGCCATAGAACACCTCAGCAACGCATGTTTTAACGGCAAACCCTTTGCCGTTACCCTGATAGACTCCAACCTGTCTGTCGTTAACGCCTTTGACCTGGCAAATCAGATCAAAAACGACACCGTCTTTGGCGAAACGGAGATTATAATGTTGGTGCGTACAAGTGAAACACGCTTGACCTATCGCTACAAAGGTTCAACCATCTGGGGGGTGGTACACAAACCCGTCAAACGCTCCACGCTGATAGACTCCATATACCTTGCCACGGGGGGCTTCCTCAGTGAGACATCCCTGATGCAAACACACATTACACACAAAAAAATCCACCAAAAACTCTCCGTCTTACTCGCAGAGGATAACTACATAAACAGGGAACTGGCCACCAAGATAATAGAAAAACTGGGACACGAGGTCGTCTCCGTAACCACGGGCAAGGAGGCCATCGATGCCCTGAGCAAAAGACACTACGATATCCTGTTTATGGATATCCAGATGCCCGAAATGGACGGATTTGAGGCCACCGGTATTATCAGACAGGCAGAGGGCAAGCACTTTGACCCGCATATCCCGATAATTGCCATGACGGCTCATGCCATGAAGGGCGACAAGGAGCGCTGTCTCGATGCCGGCATGAACGGCTATATCTCAAAGCCCATCTCCATTGCCTCGCTCATAGAGACGATTGAACAACATGCACCAGCGTCAGGTACGTCGGGGGCTACACCATCACAGAGACAGCCCAACACCGTTGCGCCACCCCAGTCATCGGATGACACGGCAGCCACTGGCAAGATATTTGACCGCGAGGACGTCTTTAACAGGTTAAATGGCGACGAGGAACTTATGCAAAAGATTTTTGAGGTCTTTATGCTGGATGCCCCGCGCCAGATGGAGATACTCAAGCGGGCACTCGATGACAACGATGCCACAGTCGTAGAGAGACAGGCGCACAGCATCAAGGGTATGGCTGCCAACGTCGGTGGCATACTGACAAAGAACGAAGCCATGCGCATGGAAATAGCCGCCAGAAAATTAAACCTCTCAAAAGCCCTGCTACGCTTTGAGTCACTCCAGAGGGAGATGAACAGGCTCATAGAGGCCATTGAAAAAACCGGCTAACAACACTATTATAGATATAACAATCAGGAGGAAGCAATGAGAATATTGATAGCAGAGGATGATTTTACATCACGCACGCTGTTGCAGCACTTCCTGTCTCCATATGGGGACTGTGATGTAACGGTCAATGGCAATGAGGCATTTGAGGCATTTGTGCTTGCTATAGACGAGGGGCAACCATACAACCTTATTTGTCTGGATATCATGATGCCTGAGATGGATGGCATAAAGGTGTTAAAGGCCATTCGTGCCAAGGAAAGGGAGCTGGGCATTACCCCCCAGAATGAGGCAAAGGTGTTTATGACAACCGCCCTTGACTCTCCCAAAAACGTCATAGAGGCCTACTATCGCGGCGGATGCACGGACTACCTCACAAAACCCATTGATACCAAAAAGCTGCTTGCACGACTGAAGGAAAATAAGCTGATAGATTAAGGCGGATGATCCCGTTGTTTTCTGTCATTATTCTCACATCTATGGTTTCGCACTTTCTGGATTCCTGCTTACGCAGGAATGACACAGATGGGCGCAAAATACCATTTCTTGTCATTCCCGTGAAAACGGGAATCCATTTTCAAAA
>NZ_JABXWD010000228.1 GCF_019173545.1 Candidatus Magnetobacterium casense
TCCTCTTAAAAAAGCATGGTAAAATGGGGTCAAGGGGACTGGTCCCCTTGCGGGGGGTTCTGAAGGGGGGCGGAGCCGCCCCTTTCTTTCTTGCCTTAAAGTATAGTTATCATGAAATATAAAGAGGATACAAAAAATGCTTGCTGTAAAAAATAGGCAACGCCACAACCAATCAAAGAAAGAAGGAGCGCTATGGCTCCCTACTTAAATTCCCAATCACTGTTAAGCCCATGTACCAGATAACCGGCTTCGCGTATGGAGGCACCATCCATAAACCATCCAGCGACATCCCCAGTATCATCGTGCTGCCAGACCATGTCGGTCTTGCCATCGCCATCGTAGTCGCCCACGGCCCTGATCTTCCACTTGTAGGTCATACCGGATGCTACAAAGTTACTGCCCGGCGATATATTCTTGCCATCCATAAGCCAGACAACTACGGCGCCGAGGGTTATATTTCGCAGCACAACATCATCCTTGCCATCGCCGTTGAAGTCACCCACCATACTGAGCTGCCAGGAGGAAGGCAACCCCTTGGTCACGAAATCACCCGATACAATTTTGGTACCATCCATAAACCAGATAAACACATCTCCGGTGGAAACGTTGTACAGCAGGATATCGGCCTTGCCATTGCCGTCGAAATCACCAACAGCCTTGATCTGCCAATGTAGCGGCAGGCTCTTCATAACGTAATCGGCGCCCACAATTGAGGTGTTGCTTATAAACCAGAGGTAGGTGTCTCCGGTTGTGGAGTTTCTGAACAGGATATCGGCCTTGCCATTGGCATCGAAATCCCCCGTACCGGCAACCTGCCACTCTGCTCCAACACTAAGGGCCACGTAATCAGCATCAGCAATGGAGTTGCCATTGAGCAGCCAGATGACAAGTGCGCCATTGTCGGTGTGCTGCAACAGGATATCAGCCTTGTCGTCGCCATTAAAGTCGGCCACGGAGACGATCCGCCACACCTTGGGGAGATTCTGATACACGTATTTACCGGTATGACTTAACCCGTTTACGAGCCACATGTATACGTGGTTGTCCCAGAAATGCTCAAAGACGAGATCGCTTCTGCCATCGCCGTTAAAGTCGTACCTTACCCCAGCCTTGTTGCACTGAGCCGTGATGCCCTTTGCACTTGCCATCACCACGGTACATGTACTTGCGGTGGAGGAGGAATCACACCCCGTCCAGCCCATAAAGATTGAGCCTGAGGCGGGTGTGGCGGTAAGACTTGCCTGGGTATTGACCGCATAATCGATCAGTCCGATATTGCCGTTCCATGTAAGCGGACTCGGTGAGGACGTTATCGTACAGTCTCCCGTGCCCGCCTTTGTAACCGTGAGGGTGTATGTTGCCGTCTGTCCTGTCTGCGTGACAGTAAAGGTCTGCTCCGCTATGGTTATGGTACCGGTTCGGGTGCTTGTGCTCGTATTTGCCGAAACGGCATATTCTACCGTACCATTACCGGTTCCTGTGGCGCTGCGTGACGTGATAGATATCCAGGCGTCGTTACTGACAGCCGTCCACGTACAGTTGCCTGGCCCCACCACGCTTACGCTGTCACTGCCCGCCCCCTGGGTGAATTGCCTGCTTGCCGGGACGAGCGTGAAGGCGCCATTACAGGAAGGGGCAAAGGTCGCCGTCACCGTATGATTCGCCGTTACGCTGCTTATTGTATAAACGTTGTTGACCACCTGTGTGGTTACATTTATCTTACCGTCATACATGTTCCACAACGAATAACCGGCATTGGCAGCAATTGTACACTTGGCACTGCTGCCGGAAACCACTGGCGAGGTGCAACTGATCGTACCATTGCCTCCGTTTACAGAACCCGTAACCGTATAGGTAACAGGGGCGCTTGGCAAGGTAAACTTTACGATACGATGGTTGCCGGTATCAGCAACATAGACGTTACCGGAGGAGTCTACCGCCATGCCATAGGGTTTCAGGAAGTTGTCACCTGCGGAGGCGCCAGTGATCTTGCTCTGAAAGATACCGCCGGAAGTAAGCTTCTGGATACGGTTGTTTTTCACATCTGCGACAAATATCTTTCCTGCACTGTCTGTTGCCAACCCCATGGGCCCGCTGAACTGACCATCAAAGGCGCCAATGCTGCCCCACTTCTCATAGAACGAGCCGTATGAATTATAAACCAGGATGTGGGAACTGTACCAATCAGAGACATATACCTTACCCGAACCATCTACTGCAATCCCCTGAGACATTACAGAAGACCCCGTGGTTCCCTGGGCAAATACGTTCCACTTTGTCAGAAACACACCCGTTGATGTAAACTTTTGTACTCTGGCGTTGCCAAACTCGGCAACATAGACATTGCCTGAACTATCAACCGCTATTGCCTCAGGTAAGTCGAACTGACCATCTCCACTGCCGTATGAACCCCATTGGGCAACAAATGCCCCACTGGCATTAAACTTCTGGATGCGATGATTACCTGCGTCTGCCACGTAGACATACCCCTGAGGGTCTATTGCAATTGCATGGGGAACATCGAACTGACCGTTGCCTGTCCCCTTGCTACCCCACTTCGTGATAAAAGCGCCGCTGCTGCTAAATTTCTGTATGCGGCTATTACCGGGGTCGGTTACATAAACGTTGCTCGCACTGTCTGTTGCAACGGAAAAAGGCGTATTAAACTGTCCGTCTCCCGTACCCAGGGTACCCCACTTAGTTACAAACTCATAGGTCTCCGTAGCGGCCACATCGAATGTATGTGTGGTTACAAACAACACTGACATCAGCAACAACAAAAATCTCTTGACCATTGATACACTACCTCCATTTAACTTTCTTTCACTGCATGTCTGAACGACACGCACTGAGTAAGCCATAAGGATTGCTCAGTAAAAATTAGTATACAGGTTGGAATATGTAAAAATATGTCACCCGGACGACAATTTTTGAAGGCTGAATAAAAAAACGTATCCTAAAGAGTCCCTACTGACACCCTCGATATTGTTGCTGCAATCATACCTCCTGGTCAAATGCGATAAGCAAAAGAGCATAAATATGTATAACAATAGTTCACCCCTAAGAAAAGAAAGAAAGGGGCGGCTCCGCCCCCCTTTAGAACCCCCTGCAAGGGGACTAGTCCCCTTGACCCCTTCTTCCCGTTATAGCTACTTATGCTCGGTTACTTATCCCTGTTGCAGGGGTTGAATTTTGTGTATGTCTTACTGTAATATAGTAAGCATGAAGAGGCTCTTTTTTCTCATCTTGGCCATAGCCCTGACAACACCGGCCTTTGCCGGAGAATCGGTTATGGTCATCAAGGTCAATGGCGTGATAGACCCTGTTTCCTCCGAGTTCATCACCAAGAGCATCGCCAGGGTCAACGAGGCCAACGCAGACCACTACGAGGCGCTTGTCATTGAGCTTGACACACCGGGGGGGCTGGATACGTCTATGCGCGCAATCGTCAAGGATATCAACGCAAGCAAGACGCCAGTTGTCGTGTTTGTCTCACCCTCGGGGGCCAGGGCAGCCTCTGCGGGGGTCTTTATAACGATGGCCGCGCACGTGGCCGCCATGTCTCCGGGGACCAACATCGGGGCTGCCCATCCCGTGGCAATGGGAACCAAGATGGATGACACCATGGCCGAAAAGGTCACAAACGACTCCGTGGCATACATAAAGTCCCTGGCCGTCGCTCGCGGCAGAAACGCTAAATGGGCAGAAGACGCCGTCAGAAAAAGCGTCTCCATTACCGCCTCCGAGGCCCTGGCACAGAACATCATCGATGTCGTGGCCGAAAACGTCAACGACCTCCTCAACAAAATAGACGGTAAATCCATAAAAATCGACAATAAAGACATCACCCTCCGAACAAAAAATGCAAAAGTAACATACGAAGAGATGGGTCTGCGCCTGTCTATACTGAGCACAATCACCAATCCCAATGTGGCCTATATATTATTGATTCTGGGCTTTTACGGCTTGTTCTTTGAGCTGACAACCCCCGGGGCAATCCTGCCGGGGATCGTTGGGGCCATATGTCTCATCCTTGCCTTTTATGCCCTCCAGAACCTGCCGGTTAACTACGCAGGACTGATGCTGATAATCCTTGCCGTCATACTGTTTGTGCTGGAGATTAAGGTAACATCGCACGGGGTTCTCACAATCGGGGGGATCATCTCAATGACGATAGGTTCTCTCATGCTCTTTGAGTCGTCGTCGCCTTTTTTAAAGCTCTCGATACACCTGGTGATACTGGCGGTGTTGACAACGACTGTATTTTTTGCCGTCCTGATAGGGCTTGCCTACAAGGCGTGGAGACGGAGGCCATTAACCGGTGCGGATGCCATTATCGGTATGACGGGTAGTTCGCAGACCGACATCCTGGCACATGAGGGCATGGTTATGGTGCGGGGGGAGCTGTGGAGGGCCTGTAGCGAACATCACATCGACAAGGGAAAGGAGATTACCGTGGTTGGTGTCTCAGGGTTAACCCTCAAGGTAACGGAAACGGGTACGAGTGGCTACGACCCGCAACGGCTATAGCAGGCGTGTATCAGGAGTTATGACGGATAGTCCATAAAAAAATATACAAGGGAGGTTTATAAATGTTTTCAGGATCGTATGCAATGTTTGTGTTGTTTGCAGTGATGTTTTTTCTATGGAGTGCGGTTAAGATACTGAATGAGTACGAGCGAGGTGTTGTTTTCAGGTTAGGGCGTGTTGTTCCGCTCAGGGGGCCGGGATTGGTCTTGATCCTGCCGGTTCTTGACAAACTTGTCAGGGTGAGTCTCAGGACGGTGACGATGGATGTCCCCTCGCAGGATATAATAACAAAGGACAACGTCACGGTCAAGGTCAATGCCGTAGTCTACTTCAGGGTTATTGACCCCATACGGGCGGTAACGGAGATAGAGGACTACTACTTTGGTACCAGTCAGATAGCCCAGACCACGCTCAGAAGCGTCCTGGGGCAGAGTCATCTTGACGACCTGTTGTCCAAGCGAGACGAAATCAACTCCGAACTACAGAGGATCATAGATCAGCAAACAGAACCCTGGGGCATAAAGGTCACCGCCGTGGAGACAAAAAACGTAGACCTCCCCGCCGAAATGCAGCGGGCTATTGCCAAGCAGGCCGAGGCCGAACGTGAGCGCAGGGCCAAGATCATCCATGCCGAGGGTGAACAGCAAGCGGCTCAAAAACTGGCCGACGCCGCAAAGATCATTGCATCGGAGTCCGGTACGCTTCAACTGCGTTATCTGCAGACCTTGACCGAAATATCAGCCGAAAAGAATTCCACGATCATCTTTCCGCTGCCTATAGATTTAATTACACCCTTTCTTGATTTCTTTAAACGCAACGATGAAAGGCCGGCACCAGCGGTGAAACTACCAACGCGGCCTCCTCAACAATAAGAAAAAAACAAGGGGGGTGGCATTGTCCCATCCCTCCTTGATTAAGAAGGATGGATAATTATGTCAATAGTTACCAATTTTATAGAAAAATATTACATTTCTCTAATTGGTTTTTGTGTACAGGGACCATATGCACCTGTGGTCTAAACCGATTCAAGATATTTAAAGACGCATTATAATCTGCATCCGCTGTATAGCCACAACTTCTACACTTAAATAACTCAACTTTCGCAGTAAAAAAGTAGGGGTGGATTGTTTATTCATAAGGAATTTCATAGCAAATATATCTCTGTTTGTTGTATAATAGTATTACATTGAGGTAACA
>NZ_JABXWD010000229.1 GCF_019173545.1 Candidatus Magnetobacterium casense
TGTCTGACTGGTCCCAATCACAGCGGGGCGCAGTTGCACGGCTTTCTGTCGTACCTAATGAGGTGCGCCATTGTCAGGGAGCCGTACACCATCTTTGGTTACAAGGGCAAGCAGGTGCGCGACAACATCCATTGCCACGACCTGGTCAACATGTTCTGGCACTTTTATCAGCGTCCCGGGATTGCGGCGGTCTACAACGCAGGCGGTTCGAGGCACTCAAACTGCTCCATCCTTGAGGCAATTGCCATCTGTGAGCGTCTGACGGGCAACAGGATGCGTTACAGTTACGTGGAGACAAACCGCATAGGCGATCACATCTGGTGGATCAGCGACGTAGGCAAGTTCAAGGCGCACTACCCCCAGTGGAAGTTCGAGTACGACCTTGTGGGCATACTGTCTGAGATACTGGAGACAATGCAAAAGCGACTGTAAGAATAATGATATAATTTTTCTCTTGACAACTCTCCACACAAACTGCTTTAATAGATATTGTGTATGGGCAGTTAGCTCAGTCGGTAGAGCAGAGGCCTGAAAAGCCTCGTGTCCGCAGTTCAATTCTGCGACTGCCCATATTAACTCCACCCGGGGGGCATCCGGCGGGGGACATCTGAATGGGGAATCCAATAAGCAATATTCAATGGGAGACATCCAATGAGGCAAATACGCAGCGAATATGAATTCAACGAGTTCTACGAGGTTCTAAAGAGACGTGGTGAGTTTGACGTTGAGATTCTTGCTACTGTAACAAAGATATTGCAAGGTGTTAAAGAGCGTGGGGATGCGGAGGTTAGGGAGCTTACAAGATTATTTGACGGTATAACTCTGGATTCGTTCAGGTTGTCACAGGATACCGTAGACGAGTATGCCGCACGAGTAGATGACGCATTCTTAGAGGCGCTTAAGATGGCACACAGGCGCATCAATGTCTACCACCACAAACAGGTTGAATCTTCCTGGAATTTTAGCGACAGCCATGGGGTGCTTGGTCAGGTAATCAGGCCGTTGCGCCGTGTTGGTTTGTATGTCCCTGGTGGCAAGGCCGCCTATCCCTCGACGGTGTTGATGAATGCCATTGCGGCACAGGTGGCCGGAGTCAGGGAGATCGCCTTGTGCGTGCCAACCCCGCACGGTGAAATCAACCCCCACGTGATGGCGGCAATCAAGCTCACCGGTATAACCGAGGTCTATCGCATAGGCGGGGCACAGGCCATCGCCGCAATGGCCTTTGGCACTGAGAGCATAAAGGGGGTGGACAAGATAGTCGGCCCGGGCAATATCTATGTGGCCCTGGCAAAGAAGCTCGTCTTTGGCACGGTCGATATCGATATGATAGCCGGTCCGTCGGAGATACTCATTGTTGCCGACCAGTCTGCCAATCCGGTATTTATTGCGGCAGACCTGCTAAGTCAGGCAGAACATGATGAGATGGCCTCCTCCGTACTGATTACAACATCGGAGGCGCTTGCGCAGAGCGTTACCGAAGAACTGCAACGACAACTTGCCGCACTGACCAGGAAAGAGATCGCATCGGCCTCTCTGTCGGCCTTTGGTGCCATAGTCGTGGTTGACTCAACAGAGAGGGCATTTGACTACGTAAACAGAATAGCCCCCGAACATCTGGAAATAATGACCGAAGAACCCGAACATACGCTGCCCCTGATACAGAACGCCGGGGCAATATTTCTGGGCCAATGGTCTGCCGAGGTCATCGGCGATTACGCTGCCGGTCCCAACCATACGCTGCCCACGGGTGGGTCGGCGAGGTTTTTTTCCCCGTTGGGGGTGTATGATTTTATAAAGCGCTCAAGTCTGATTAATCTCAGCCGCAATGGTTTTAATGCACTGGCAGCAGAGACGCAGTTGCTTGCACAAACCGAAGGACTCCAGGGACACGCCAACGCCGTCAGGGTGCGCAGAGAGGACATATCCCCCGAAGGTAACGGATAAGGTTGATATCTCAGCATTTTAAGACGTTACATCCTGTCAATAAGGTAAGAAGGGGTCAAGGGGACTGGTCCCCTTGCGGGAGGGGTCTGAGGGGAGGTCGGAGCCGCTCCCCTTCTTTATTATCAGAGAGCGTGTGTCAGGGCAGACAGTCATGCACTTTGTCTTCATAAATCCCAACAGGGCGCTGGCCAGGAGCAGCATCTGGTCTGTCATCAACTCGATCACCCCTCCAATTGGTCTGGCGCTGCTGTCGGCGCTACTTGAGCACCATGGACATCAGAGTCAGATAATAGACGCTATGGCACTGAATCTTGATGTCTCAGGCGTGCTATCGGTCATGGACGTCCACACGGACAGCATTGTTGGTATAACGGCAACCACGCCGGATATGGATATGGCAGTAAAAATAGCCTCTGCCGTGCGCAGTCGTTATCCGCACGTTCGGCTCCTCATGGGGGGCGTACATCCAACCATATACCACGAGGAGTTGGTTAGAAGCGGCATCTGTGACCTTGTGATCCGTGGCGAGGCAGAAGGCGCCATCGTTGCCCTTGCAAACGAGTACCCCCTTGAGGACATTGCAAATCTCACGTGGCGCACCGCAGATGCCCAAGTTGTACAGAACCCCCAGAGCAACGATTTCGCAGACCTCAACACCCTGCCCATGCCCAACTACGCAAAGTTGCCCATGCGCATGTACCACTCTGCCCTGGGTAGTGCCAGGCGGGCGCCATCCATTGGCATGATCACCTCACGGGGATGTCCGGGCAAGTGCACGTTTTGTTTCTCCTCGATGTTTGGTTCGCGTGTACGGGTTACGGCGGCAGAGGGCGTCTTTGAGCACATCCTTCACCTCATGAGCGTCTACGGCATCAGGGAGATTTCCTTTTACGACGACACCTTCACGGCCAACCGCAAGCGTGTAGAGCAGTTGTGCAACATGCTCATCGCTGAAGGCGTCAATATCAGTTGGTCATGCTTTGCACGGGTCGATACGGTCAGCCCCGATATCCTGAAGCTGATGAAGGCGGCAGGGTGTCATCAGATCATGTACGGCTTTGAAACGGCAGAAGACGACATCCTGCGTGCCATAAACAAGAAGGTCACCAGCAACAGGTACGGCGACGTTATCAGATGGACCAGGGATGCCGCAATAGACATCAGGGGCGCCTTTATGCTCGGCCTCCCCGGTGAAGGCCCCGGGGGAATGACAAAGACAATTGCGTTTTCAAAGGCAATCGATATACAGTTTGCCATCTTTAATATAACAACACCGTTTCCGGGAACTGCCCTGTTTCAGTGGGCAATGGATAACGGCTATATCAAGCACACGCACTGGAGCCACTACGATATGGCACATGCCGTAATGGAGCTTCCCGGTGTCTCTGCCGCCGAGGTTGAGGCAGCATACAAGAGGGCCTACAGGGAGTTCTATCTCCGCCCCCGGTATGTACTGAACAGACTCAGGTCTATCTCCACAAAGGAAGAGTTCCTGATACACCTGAGCGTCCTACGGGGGATTCTTTCGATACTGACGCGGTAGCAGATGGGCAGATGGCGGACAAACCTGCCACATAGACCGTGTCACGCAGGCGAAATCTGTTATAATTTATGAAAAAACGCAAGGAGATGACTATAATGGAAACAATTTCTTCAGAGATATCAAGGGATTTTGATTTAACCGAAATAATCGATGGCGAGGAAATTATGACTGCAAGCCCGTTTCTATGGCATCAAGAGATCAGTCAGAGGATTAACAGAAAAATACTCCTGTTTTTGGAGCAACACAACATTGGAAAAGTTTACTACTCTCCCCTTGATGTAATACTTGAAGAAGGAATCAACAGGCTTCAACCAGACTTGCTGTTTATCAGGAGAGAGAATCTGTCAATATTGCAGGATTGGGTAAGAGGCGTACCAGACATGGTATGTGAGATTGTCTCCAAGGGGTCGATGGTACGAGATATGGAGACAAAGAAGCGAATATATGAAAGATATAAGGTTTCCGAATATTGGGTAGTGGCCCCTGAATACGGAACCATTGAGATATTTATCCTCGAAGGTGATCGGTATAAGTTGTATTCATATGCCGAGGGAGAGGGTACAGTCAGGTCATTGGCCATAAGTGGCCTTAATATTGATGTTATGGATATTTTTGGAGATTAATAGTGCACCCTCAGCTATACTGTTTTTTTTTTGCATGATATTTTTCTGGCATCTTTTGGACTGTGTGTGCTATACTGACTAAGATTTAATTAAAATAAATACACTGCCTATGATTAAAAGGCAGGAAAAAACATAAGGAGGAAAGACATGAGAAATGTGATCTATGTAGTTGCGTTGGCTCTGGTGTTTTCGTTTCTGACGTTTACCGGATGTAAGCCAAAAGACAATCCGCCACCGCCACTACCACCACCAGCAGAAACGCCGGCACCTACTCCGGAAGCTACTCCGGCAGCAGCACCTGAGGCTTCACCAGCAGCAGACCCGGCAGCTTCTCCGGCGGCAGCAGACCCGGCAGCTTCTCCGGCGGCAGCAGACCCGGCAGCTTCTCCAGCAGCAGCAGTTCCGGCAGCTTCTCCGGCGGCAGCTCCAGCGGCTTCTCCGGCGGCAGCTCCAGCGGCTTCTCCAGCGGCTTCTCCGGCAAAGAAATAATTCAGGCTAATCCCAGCCTGGACGTGCAAAAGGCTCCGGTCCTCTAGCACGATTGGTAGAAGGGGGGTGTGGTTATTACACCCTCCTGCAGACCAACACGCACAATGGCCTGATAAGTGAGCACATGTATGAGTATATTAAGCGAGATTATATCGAAGAAAAAGGACAGACTAAGTGACTCAAAAAGACGTATCTCCTTGAGTGAGTTGAGGACACGGGTCGATGAGTCAGAGGTGTGTCGCAATTTTGAGGCTGCAATCAGGCGCCCCAAGGACAGCCAACCTTTGAAGGTCATAGCCGAAATTAAACGGGCATCACCATCTGCCGGGATAATCAGAGAACCGTTTGATCTGGGTGAGATAGCCGGGGTTTATAGAGACAAACAGGTGGATGCCGTATCGGTGCTGACCGAGGAGGATTACTTCAAGGGGTCGATTGATTTTATAAGGCCGGTGAAGGGGATCGTCCCATGTCCCGTGTTGAGAAAGGACTTCATTTTTGACCCATATCAGGTCTATGAGGCGCGGGCATATGGGGCTGATGCCATTTTGCTGATAGCCGCTGCCCTGGACGGGGCACAGGCAGAGGAACTCATGGGTGTTGCGACTGAGGTTGGACCCTCCGTGTTGTTTGAGGTGCATAACTATAAGCAACTGCAACAGGCCATTGATCTCAAATGCAACATCATAGGCATTAACAACAGAGACCTGACGACCTTACAGGTAAACATCAAAACAACTCTCGATCTGGCAAGAGATATACCACAGGGCAGGATTATCGTAAGTGAGAGCGGTATCAAGGGCAGAGAAGATGCATTGATGGTGGACAGGGCAGGGGTTGATGCCATCCTTGTAGGGACATCCCTGATGAAGGCAAACAGTGTCACCGACATGGCGGCTATGATAGATGCACTGAGGGGGTAACACATGTTTATCGTCCCTCTGTCTATTTAAGTTAGAAATATGTTAGCATTAAGTATTAAAATTATATAAGGAGTCATAAAATTAATGGAAAAAGATATCTTTCAGGAAGTGCAGCAGAGAACACAACTGGCATTTACAAATCAGATGGAGATGCTACTGTTTTACCTTAACGATG
>NZ_JABXWD010000023.1 GCF_019173545.1 Candidatus Magnetobacterium casense
ATGAGGTCTTCTTTAACACAAATCCTGATAATCTCTTAATCCGTTAAATCGTGGTTCAGACATCTTTTAATTGCAGAGTTTGTAATATGACATTGTCAAACTAATATGTTATAATAATGGTCAGATGAAAAAGACGGCGAAGGTATACTTTGCAACGGCACGGTCAACAAAGTGGCGCTACAGCGACAGCATGCCGGGCAAGCTGCAACGACTGATGGCAGAAGTGGGACTGTCGGCGTACTTCAACAGGGATGAGTGGGTGGCGGTCAAAACGCACTTTGGCTCACCGGGCGCCCACAGGATAGTGCGACCAACCTTTCTGAGAACAGTCGTAGATGCACTCAGGGGCGTGGGGGCCAAGCCGTTCGTAACAGACACCGTGAGAATCCAGGGGCTGGATTACCTCGAAGTGGCAAACGCCAACGGGATAAATCATCTTTCGGTGGGAGCGCCCGTCATACTTGCCGACGGTCTGTATGGCAAGGACAGCATACTTGTAAAGGCCGGTAGCATATTAAAAGAGATAGCCGTGGCATCGGTCATACACGACGTAACGGCGATGGTGGTGTGTTCGCATGTAAAGGGGCATATAAACGCCGGTTATGCCGGGGCGATAAAGAACCTTGCCATGGGCGGGGTGAGTTCCTCGCACAGGCACTGTGGCTGGAAGTGCGGCAGAGGCTCCATGCACACAATAGGGGAGGGTATGATGCGCTGGGAGCAGGACCTGTGTCAACTGTGCATGCAGTGCGTTGAGGTCTGTCCCCTTGAGGTGATCACGTTTGTTGAGGAGAAGATGGTGTGGAACGGCGACAAGTGCTGGAGATGCGGACGGTGTCAACGGGTATGCCCTGCCTCGGCGATTGATTTTCCGGGGGATGATGAGCGTTTCATGCGCTCCATGGCGGAGGCCGCAGGGGTGGTGCTTGGCACGTTTGCTCCCTCAAAGGTGTTATACATAAACTTCCTCACAGAGATACAGCCAGAGTGTGACTGTATGCCCACGGCAGACGTGCCGATGGTCCAGGACATTGGTATCCTGGTTAGCGACGACGTGGTGGCCATAGAGCAGGCATCCATAGACCTGGTGCTTAAGGAAAGACCGCTGCCATCATCGGCAGCCGACGGCCTCACGGGCGACGTCTTCAAGGCCATGCACGCAAAACCGTACGAATTCCAGCTTGACGAGGCACAACACCTTGGCCTGGGAACTTCATCATACGAGTTGATTACGCTTACATAGAGGCGTTTTTTTTATCAAAAAAACATTTCAGGAGGCAACACACAGTGGACACCAAGTTTGATTACACGGTTGAGACCGCAAAGGGTTTTGACAAGGTCGTTGAGGATATCACAGAGCGCAGCAAGGCCAACGGGTTTGGCGTGCTCCACATCCATGACGTAAAGGCAACCCTGGCATCCAAGGGCTACGACAGGAGCGCCCTGAAGATTATCGAGGTCTGTAATCCCGGCTATGCCGACAAGGTGTTAAAGGCTGACATAAAGATATCCCTGATGCTTCCCTGCCCCATATGCGTCTACGAGGAGGGTGGCAAGGTGTTCGTAAGCGCACTGAGACCCAACGTCATAGCGGATTTTTATCCCGATGCAGGCATCAAGGCGGTTGCCCAAGAGGTCGATAAGGCCATCCTCAAGATCGTACAAGAGGCAGTGTAGGGCGTTGAAAGCAAACCGATCATGGGCATAAATAATTAATTGCAGAAGAAATCGTCCGGAGGATTCTGATGAAGCCGTCTGAGGAGGTCAGATTCAGACGGTGCCCATGCGTCCGTGAATGTATGTGATATACGTCTGTTCGATAAAACTCCTGAGAGACTCTGGAATACGGGACCTGGGGGCAACCAGGATTATAGCATTAGTTTCATTTAGGTTGACATGCATCTTGGGAGGTCTGGTGAATTTCTTAGAAAACTTAGATATATTGGTATAGACAGATAAAATAAACTCTACAAAAAACCATAACACGTACTTGCCTCTTACAAATTTCAGATGTCTGCCTTGCTCTTTAAATTCTTTTTCTATATTTGTAATGTCAACACCTGGCACATAGCTGATTTTAGCCTTATTGTGTATATACTCCTCAATTGTCGAAAACCGTTCATTGGGAAAGGGGAGCATCTGCACTCTGCCTTCTCTTACGGCAAACATGTCTCCCATGTTGATATTGTCTAAATAAACTTTTTCCCCTTTGCGCATCCAATATATACACCAAGCCATCACGGTTACCATGCTGTCCTGAAAGGCTAAAAGTTGTTCATCAAAAAGGTCAAGAATTGTATCCAATAAATCTTCCAGCAAATTCTTCTCAAATGAATATAAACTACAGACCTCAGTCATTACTCTGGAGCAGGTCTCTCTATCGACAAAATCATTTTCTATGGAGTAGTTGTCTGTTATGTAGACATTAACGTCATCCGGCAACGATTCTCTTAGAAAATCGGAGAGGTCACGGTCTATAAAAAAGGCTATTTGGTGTTTGGGATATCGTGTCCAATCAAAACCTTTGTAAAGCGCAATCACATTATTTCTGTTTCGAGCCACTAACAAGTCAACCCTCCATTGTCCCGGTAGTCTGTCATTTATCTTGCCCTTGTAAAATGACAGGTCATCTTTACCTTCTACAAAGCCGTAAACACACATTGCCTTCTTGTTCCAACGCATACGAAACTCGTGATAGAAGGGGGTTGGGCTATCTTTTGCTTTGTTAAGAGCCTCCAGTATATTTGCAGGGGATGTCGTTTCACTCATAAAATTCGCCAAGCCCGTGGGTGTATCTTTCAAGTTCGTTGTCATACACGAAAGGGGAATGTGTAGCCACAATAAGCCCGGAGCAAAATGTCCCGTTTTTAATATCGGTCAGAAATCGCCTCTGCCATGGGAGAGAGAGGGAGAGTTCCGGTTCATCAATGATTACAATGTATCTGCCCTCACCTGAGAGATAGAGGTGGCTAAACAGAGACACAATCTGTTTCTCTCCTGAGGACAGATACTCGAGTTCAATATCTTGACTGGTTTTATTTGGTTCCTTTAATTTGATTGAAAAAAGGAAATTTGCGCTATCATAGTCAAGTCGTTTATCTCCCATATATTCGTTACAAACCCCACAGAACGCCCTCATTTGAGATTCCTTTTTGCTCAGTTCCTCTTGAAATTGCAATAACTTGAGCAAGTAGTGGCAAATTACTTTAGCGTGTTCGTCTGTTTTTAAAGAACCGTCTTGTTTAACTTTTTCTATCTTGTCTAACAAATGTTTCTTTTGATCCTCAGACAGGATATCTGCTTGTATCCTGTTCAAAATCAATTTAATTGCTTCTTCGGATTTATTTTGTATGTCTTCAATCTTCACTTCAGAGTATCTTTCATCAACCACATCACCCAAATATCCAAGAGTCAGTGAATTTAGGGTTTTACGGGCAAAATCTTTTAACTCTCCAAGATTTTCCTCTATTGCTTCGTCAACATCCTCCATTCCGAATTCAATGAGTTCAACATAGGAAATAGAACGTTTTTGTGGTATAATGTAACGCCTATTTTGACGCCACTCTTTTTCGTAACTCATTCCAAAGATTGACTTAAGGCCTTGTTCAATACGTCTGTACGTTGGGAGATATAAAATCTGTGTGTTTAGCGATTTTTGTAGTTTTGAATAAATGTCCTCAAGCTCTTTACCTTGTTCTTTTATCGATAGTTCAAATTCATTTGATTCCAACTCTTTTATGGCATACCTTAATGGAATATCGTATTTGCCACAGAAAATTTCTAATTCTTGAGGTGTAATGTTTCCCCCTCTACGTCTCCAAAATTCAAGGAATTCTTGTCGAATAGGTGGTGCAACGTGGCGAAAAAAATTATGTTTTACTCTTGAACCATACTTTTCAAGGCTGTCATATGGTAATGTATGCTCACTCCCATCGACGGTGACAACCAATCTTGCAAATTTATATGGAACCAATAAACTCCATTGCCCGGATAGGAAGTAATAGAGAAGACGCAATACCGTTGTCTTTCCGCTGCCATTTTCACCTACGAGTATAATCGTGTTGTCTTCAATCTTGATATCCAGATTCTTATAGCCATGCAGGTCTATGATCTGAAACCTCTCTATGTTACCACACATAATAACCTCCGTCTTCACCTCTGGATATACATACCCCCAAGTACAATGGAAAGAGACTACCCCCCCGTTATGGCAGGGGGGTGGGGATTGTTTGTCTATTTTTTATCCGTAGTGGTTTCTTTGCCTGCGGATTGTGGCTTACCATCCTGGACAGGCAGCTTGCCTTCAGCGGGTGGTGGGGCAGGCTTATCCTTCTGCGGTGCAACGCCAACCCCTCCGGCAGGCAACTTGGCTTTATCGGCAGGGGTGGAGGTCTGCGATTGTGCAGGCGCTTCTATCACAGAGACCCGCCGGGCCTCTATAAATGACAACAGAAATGAGGTAATCATAAACACTATCGCCGTTGTTGTCGTCAGCTTTGTCAGAAACGTTGCGGCCCCACGACTGCCAAAAACGGTCTGACTGGAACCCCCAAAGGCCGCACCCATCTGCGCCCCCTTGGAGCTTTGCACAAGCACCACAAACACGATTACAAAACAAACGATTATGTGCAGAGTCATCAACAATACATGCATCGATGTCTACCTGAACTTGACGATTTTCTCAAAGCTGTCCGCCTTGAGACTCGCCCCGCCAACGAGGGCACCATCAACATCGGGTTTTGTCATCAACTCTGCGATGTTTTCGGGCTTGACACTGCCGCCATACTGTATGCGTATCTCATCGGCCTTGCCGCCGTAGACACCCTTGAGCTGCTCCCTGACGTAGGCATGTGCCTCCTGTGCCTGCTGCGGTGTTGCCGTAACGCCGGTGCCAATTGCCCAGATCGGTTCATACGCAATTACCAGTTTCTCGGGGGCAACGTCCTTTAAACCACCCTCTATCTCACGCTTTATGACATCGAAGGTCTTGCCGTCGTTTCTCTCCTGAAGCGTTTCGCCTATACAGTAGATGACACTCAGTCCTGCGGCCATGGCAGCCCGTATCTTTTTGTTGCAGAACTCGTCACTCTCATTAAAATACTGCCGCCGTTCGGAGTGTCCCACGATCACATAGGAACATCCTACGTCGATGAGCATACCCGTGGATATCTCTCCGGTATAAGCCCCCTCTGCCTCAAAGTACATATCCTGCGCCGATAGCTTCACGTTGCTACCCTTTAGCATCTCCCCTGCCTTAGACAGCGAAGTAAACGGTGGCGCTATGACAATCTCCACGTCCGTAACGGACTTCACCCCGGGGAGAAATCCAGTTATAAACTCAACGGTCTGCGCCGTCGTCTTATACATTTTCCAGTTTGCTGCTATACACGGTGTTCGCATAATCATAAACTCCTTCCTGAGATAAATAAACTATAGTATAAATGAATTAAACGTATAAGTCAACCACGGTAAAAGACTAGTGCTACCGACCATTGACAAAAAACGGGCAAATGTGCTAAATTTACGAAGTTAAAAAATTTTTGAGGATAATTGTGCAGATGAAAGACGAATTATACATAGACGTAGTAAGCAAGACTATAATAAGCAAGCTCTCCGATGAAATAGTCAGCGGCATAGCGGGTCAGGCAAGCAATCTGATAAGGGAGTTGTTGCGTAATGAGGTCTCAACCCTGTTGCGGAACTCTAACGATGAACTGAAGAGATACATAGATGACAGCATAGAAAGCCATCTGAGAACTCAACAACAGCACAGGGAACCACAGATTGATGCAGAGGAAATAAAACACATCAGGGCGGAGATATCCTCCATAGGGGAGACCTTGCGAACGATTAACAAGACACACAACGCACTGGAAAAGACGATGACGCAGGTGCTTAATATCTTGTTTGAGGTGAAAACATACGTTGAAACCAAAACTGAATCCGGTTCAAAGATTGACAACGAGCAAATGGACTTGCTGAGGAGGTTTCTGGGGGTTGTCAAGGGCGAATTGACAGAGACTCTTACAATCGGTATGGATGACAGGCTGACACGGATGGAAACAACAATCAGGTCGCTCATAATGAGCATTTGGCATGAGGCAAAGACATACATTGGAGACAGGGGTAACCTCCAGCCAGGTACCAATAGAGAACCAATAGATTTACTCAGCATGTTTGTTGTGATTGTCAAGGACGAATTGACAGAGACCCTTACAGCCAGGATGGATGACAGGCTGGCACGGATGGAAAAAACAACCAGGTCACTTATCCTGGACTATACCAACGACATAAGAAAATATATATCCGAAAACATAGAGAAGTATGTAAACATCAAGACAATTGCCCAGATATGGCGAAAAGAAAGGTCGCAGGGTGCTTGATAGCGATAATCTGAAGATAAATGAGTTTTTGGCTAACATTACGACCATCCTGTATCGGCTAAGTGGCCTTGGCATAGCGCAGTTAAACAGGAGGATAGCAAATCTCGAAAACAACATAGAGGCATTCTCAAAGAACATCATAAAGTGTGGACTGGTTGGTATCACCAGCTCCGGAAAGTCTTCCCTGTTAAACGTCCTGCTTGGCGCAGGGGTGAAGGTACTGAAGGAGCAGAGCAAGGCCACGACCAACATGATTGTGTTCTGTTCAAAATCTGACGAGCCGCAATTAGAGATACACTTTGAAAACGCTCCCCCAATCAAAAAGCGCGGTCAAAAAGCCCTTGAAGATTCCATCTGGCAATATACCTCCGAGGACGAAAACCCTCAAAACAGATATAACGTAAAATATTTGAGGATTGGCCTGCCGACGTTGCTCCTGGATAAAGGCATCGAAATAGCGGATACCCCCGGACTGGATGCCTACGGGTTAAAGGAACACGAGGACCTGACCCTGCGTGAGTTCCTTCCCCAGGCCGACCTCATCATCTACCTGTCGTCCATAAGAAGCCCCATGAAGGAGACGGACAGGAGGATACTGAATCAGATAATGGATGCAGAGCAGCGAATTATCTTCGTACAGACGTGCAAGGGGGCAGTTGTTGAACAGACCTATGGCGATGGTGCATCGGAGCCTGTCGTTACGTTGCTTGACAACTATAAGAATGACTTTGAAAGGGCTATCAATCCCTATTCAAAGCTAAAATACGCCCCCATCGTACAGGTTGAGACAACCACCGCTTTTAACTATCTCAGAACCGGAGAGCTAACCCAATGGCAGGATTCAGGACTGGAGGACCTCATCTACGTTGTTAAGAGTGTAACGAAAGAGCTACAGTCTGAATTTACACTAAGAAACTTACGAAAGACCATAGATGAGACAAAGACGCTAAATAACCTCATAAAAAATACGATAAGGCAGGAAAGCAAAAAAGAGGTATATGTAGAAGAAAGAACCGGATACCTGAAGGTACTGAAAGACTATCATGGCATAATTGTCGGAAATAAGAACACTGTAGTGTCGCATTGGACGGACAAGCTGTCCTATCCGGCATTGTATAACAAATACAGTTCCGAGCTTTCAAGGCTGTTCACCTATCGGTACGACTACAACCCTATGCACGACAAGGGGTTTATAGCCAGGGCACATGCCATTGGTGAGGAGATCAAGATGATAAAGACTGACTTTCTCAACGCCCTGGACAACGCCAGGGACATATACAGGCAACACTTCACAGACCTTGGTCTGGAAATAAGGCGAACGGATATTCAAAACCTCAACAAGATCAGTTTTTTTCTCCCTAACGTACAAAAAAAACGTATAGCTGAGGCAATCGAAGGTACAAAGAGTCCGACAAAGCTGTCCTTCTGGCGGGAGCACAAGGAAGGGGAGGGCGAATATATAGACAAGACCCGGTACATTGATGACCTCCGGGTGTCGTTAAAGCTATTCTTTGAACCGCTGCTAAAGCATCTTCAGTGGTGGGACGGCATGATATTCTACACCTTTATTGCCCCCCTGCAAAGCAAGATATCCGCCATAGAGGATGATATCAGCAAGATAGAGAGAGCCCCTACGTATGCGGAGACACAGTGCAGAGGCCTGGAAGTCATCGGCATGGATATCGACAAACTCCTTGAGGATATATCCTGTCTGCATAATGAAAACAAACAACGCCTCGGCATTGGCAACAATATCATATATGCCAGGAAACCTTCTGCCGAGCGGAAAAAGGCGCCTCACAGAAGTCTGTTCATACAGCTTGGGAATCGTTTATTTGAGGGGCTGTTTCATTTCTATTATCTCAAGTGCCTCTCCGGGATATCCGGCAAAGAGCGCAAGACCGTTGTCTTTGTTGGAGACGACTACGACTCCCAGGTCAATTTCCTGAGACGTCTGATGAGGCTGACTGATGAGGCGGTCAGCCCCCTGACGGAGACGGAACCCCCCTTTGCCTTAAACGTGCAGGACAGCGACACTGATATCAGGGCCGTCACAATCGATGGCGAACTCAGCAACAGGGTATCTTTCTACGTCCTGGGCAACGGTCTTAAATCCCTTGAGGTGGCGCGGGCAAACAACCTGTGTCAACGGGCGGATGTGATACAGTTATTGGTGAGCGACCTCCACAGGGTTGGCTCTGCTCTTACCGACATTGTGGAGAGGAACCTGTTTTTCAATCTCATACATCAGCACAGAGACAAGCTGTTGTTGCTCTACCCCGGCGCTGCACACTTTCAAAAGGACAGGCTGCATATCATGTTTGACGAGGCCATCAGTGAAGTCAACAAGATATTTCACCCCGGTGGTGTCAAGTGGTTTATATATGAGAACTTCGAAATAAGGTATAATTACTTCAACGAATTTGCCCAAAAGATACTCCGCGAAAACCTCAAAGCAGACCAATGCATCAGAGATTGGAGGTATCAGGGTATCCCCCTGGATGACCCCTTTGATGAGTATGTGTTAAAAGAGCAGTTCGAGCTTCTGGCAAGAAAGTAGCCGGCCAGGATATGTGGTATTTTTGTATTTAATCCAAATCGAAACTTTATGCGTAACTTCTTTGTGTTTCATGGTAACTATACTTTTACGCATCTTGGATTCCTGGTCAAGCCAGGAATGACACACTTAGAAAACGGCTGTAACTGTCATTCCTGCGAAAGCAGGAATCCATGCCTTTTACCCGTGAAATAAAGATTACCCTGCTTTTTAAAGAGGATACCTTTATGCCCTATAGTTTTTCAGCATAGCCAGTTGTGTCTTGAGGTCTCTGACGTGTTCTTTTGTGAAAATTTTGTCCTTGTAGTAGAGGCGCTCAAATTCGAGGACGAAGACCGTTGCCGGTGTTCTCAGTTCCTCTTCCCGGATGGTCTGTACGAACTCCTCAAGTCCCTGAGAGGGCAGACGCTCATATCCATAGCCCTTGAGCGTGCCGGTGAAAGACTTGATCAATCTGATTTCCACTGACCTGCGATTTCGCAACAGGCGGTACAGTTTAAACAAAACAAACAGCGCGGCAACACTGCCAATGGCAATACCTGCCGGCTTGAGCCTGTGAAACGAAAGATTCAGCCCCTTCAGACGTGTGCTGTGGTATATCTTCTGAAACAGGGATAGTTGCTTATCAAGGTTATAGTTGATGACCAGGGAATTCCACAGGTAGTTGATTGAGTCAAAGAGGAGTCTGAGCTGCATGAACATTTTTTTGTCATCTGCGGTCATGTCCACGGAATTTACGGGAGTGGCGTCAAGCCTGACCCAGCCGGTGTCCTTGAGGTAGGCCTCGACCCAGACGTGGGCGTTTTTCTGGAGCACTATGTAGTACCCCCCAACGGCATTGTAGAGGCCGCCCTTGTATCCGCCGACGACGTTGGCAGAGATACCCGATGCCCGAAGCATCACGGCAAGGGCGGAGGCAAAGTACTCACAGTTGCCATACTTGTGCTTAAAGAGAAAGTCCACCAGGGGGGTGGGACTCCGTGGCAATTTCTCCGTAGAGTACTTGTACTGGCCATCGCGCAAATAACCCACAAGTGAGGCCATTGCCTCTTTTTTGTTCATCCCGGCGGTGAGCGTCTTTGTCAGCGCAATGATATCGGGCGACAAATCATCAGGTAGTTGCAGGAATCTCGTTTCGTCGTCTTTTACGCCATAGTCGCGCACCGCAAGGATGGATACGGCGTCGTAGCGCATCTTTGACTTTATGTCATCGGGGGCCATTACGACAAAGTTCTGGTAGAGGGTTCTTTGACGGTGGTAGACAATGATTGGTTTATCGAGTGTGAACATGTACTTGTTGCCGTAGGGTTCGAGGTATATAGTCTGTCTGACCATCCTGCCCTTGATGGGCATGTTGTTTAGTGCCCAGACAGGCTCCTGCTCCGTAGCCTCCCAGGAGGTTCCGTCAAAGTGGTCAAAGACGATGCCGCGCCAGTAGAGGTGTTCACTGCCGAGGGGTTCCATCTGTGCCCTGAATATGATACTTGAGTCCAACTGTATGTTTGATACATCACCCAGGAGGACGTTGTCTGCAAAGCCAGCCCGCCCTACGGATGCCCGGCCCAAAAAACCGAGAAAATGAAAGTTCGTCCTGGGCAGTACCATAAATATCAACGCCGTAAGCGGTATCGACATCAGCGGAATCAACATCGAACGGCTTATTATCTTGTACATGGCGCCCCTGTCTAACCGCAGCGATGGAGACTCCGTGTGATAGGTCAGTAGCACCACGGAGATTGAGACAAGGAAAAAGATCAATATGAAAAACACCAAAAAGATAAAGTCTATGGATAACAGCGCAGAGCCGGTAAGCAGAAACACGCTGATCATATATATCTGCATGTAATCCCTGAACTTCTTTTCCTCCATGAACTTGATTGTCAGGAGTATGGCAAGGGTCTCAACCGTAGGTTCGAGCAGGTCTTCGGCATAGACGCGATACAGGGAGAGCACTATCACCGTTACCGACAAGGCGTTGACCACCCACCGGGGGACAAAGTACCCCCTGACGTACTCCAGGTACACCGACAGGGCCATCAGGGCTATGAAAAGCCCGCTGTAGACCAACCCGATATAACGACAGACAGACAGATACGCAAAGGCCGCAACCACATACGTTACGCCCTTCAGGAGGCGTTCTACCTCGATTTGGCTATGCCCCTTAAAATATGACGTTATGGTCATATAAGCTCCTGTCCATCATTAATTTTATATGCAAAGAAGAAAGAAGGAGGGCGGCTCCGCCCCCTCCTCAGACCTCCCCCGCAAGGGGGCCAGCCCCCTTGACCCCATGATGCTCAACCCTGTTGCTTATATAAAAACCTTTGCTCATTACTTATTTATAGTCTTTTTTGGTTACGGACGTTAAATTGCTTTTCTTCTGCAAGCATTTGGGATATGACATCCGGTTTAACGGGGGAACTGAATATTGCCCCCTGTACTTCGTTACACCTGATGGTGCGCAGGAACTCCAGTTGGTCCAGGGTCTCTACGCCCTCGGCTATGACCCGTAGGTTGAGCGTATGGGCAAAGGCAACGATGGCCCTTGCAATGGCTGAGTAATCGGCGTCAGTTACGATTCTCTGTACCAGCGTCTTATCCATTTTAAGTGCATCGATGGGGAAACGCTTGAGGTAACACAGGGAGGAGTGTCCGGTTCCAAAGTCGTCAATGGTTATATTAAACCCTTCATCCTTAAGCCTCCAGAGCGCCTTGATCGACTCATCAATGTCCCACATCAGTGTATCTTCGGTCAGTTCAATTTCCAGGTTGGCAGGCTCTATGGAGGTTTCCTTAATGGTCTTCGTGATAATATCCAGTATCTGTCTGTGTTTGAACTGACTGCCCAGGAGCTTGACGGCCATCCGGATGTGATTGAAACCCTCTACCGTCCACAGTCTGTTCTGCCTGCAGACCTCTCTGAGCATCCAACTGCCCAGGGGCACTGTGAGGGATGCCTCCTCGGCCACTGCTATAAACTCCGATGGGGATATGTCACCCATCTCAGGCGTGTGCCACCGTAAAATCCCTTCCATGCCCTTAATCTGCCCCGAGTATATGTCAACGTGGGGTTGATACAGCACATCAAGGCCGTCCCCCCTGTCAAGTGCCTTGCGCAGGAGGTTCTCTATGCCAAGACGTCTTATGGCCTTTTCATTCATGCTGGGGCAATAGAACCGGTAATCGTTTTTGCCATGGGTCTTGACCTGGTACATTGCTATATCGGCGTACTTAAGCAGGGTTACCGTGTTATCCGAATCGGTGGGGAAGATACTGATACCGATGCTGACTCCAATAGAGCACTCATGGTCGTTGATATAAAACGGCTCAGACAGCGCCCGGATTATCTTCTTTGCCACATTTGTAACCGACACGCTGTTGCTTACGTTGTTGATGATGATCGCAAACTCATCCCCTCCCATACGGGCCACCGTGTCGGAGCGACGGATACAACGTCCCAGGCGGACTGCCGTCTCCTGTAGCAGCATGTCACCCACGTCGTGGCCCAGGGTGTCGTTTATCGTCTTGAACCTGTCAAGGTCCAAAAACAACACGGCCAGCTTCTTGCCGCTGCGCAGGGCCTGCTCCATGGCCTGAGTCAGACGGTCGTTAAACAACATGCGGTTGGGGATGTTGGTCAGCACGTCAAAGTGTGCCAACTGTTGCAGGCGTTGTTGTGTTTCGTTTCTGACAATGGCGTTGATAAATATGTCACCTGCCATCTTTATGAGCATGATGTCTTCTTCGCTCCATGCCCTTTCATCGGTGGTTGTAGCAAACCACAAAAAGCCTGCCACCTTACCGCCACAGGCCATCGGCACTACGACCGTTGACTTAATGCCCATAAGCATCAGCGCCTGTTGCTCGGTCTGCGAAGACACCTGCGGCATCGAACTGAGCGCAAAGAAATCCCCCTTTTTGACCATCCCCATAAGCCACGGAAACCGCCGTCGTGTCATCCTCTTCACCACCCCAAGGCACGGCTTGACACCATGGGCAGTCCATTCATACACGTATGGTTCCACGGCCACATCAGCCATTTCGCTGATAAACACGTACCCCCTGTCCACCGACAGGAACCTGCCAATCATAGCAATTGTTGCATTGATTTCGTCAAAGAGGGCATCGGCTGCAACTTTTATGAAACGGGTCGATATTTCGGCCTTGAACCTGTCTATCTCTATGTGACGGCGCAGGGCAAGTTCCACGATCCTGTTGTCCGTCACATCCCTGGACGTCATGGCGTATCCCACCTGACTTCCGTCGCCATTGTGGAGGGCCGATACCTTCGACTCGATATAGCGGATGTTCTTGCCTCGTACCTGTTTGTAGGCATACATGAAGCTCCCCGTGGTCTTGACGGCCTTTATCCCGGCATCAAACCACGCCATGTCCACCCCGCGACTGTTATGGATGTCTATGACCGACTTGCCAATCAGCTCACCTGCCTTACACCCAAAGAGGTGCTCCCCCACCCGGTTACAGTAGGTTATGACAAACTGCAAATCAGTCGCCACTATTGAAATGTCTATCGATGAACTGAGTATGTCGCCAAGTAAATCCGTCTGTTCCATTTTTTTATCAGCCCTTAGTTTTTTAGTATACCCGTGACTTTAGTATACCATAATTCCGAATGTAAGAAATAATTGGTCAAAGGGGTGTTTAACATACGGCAAACATCGGCCCATGCCCTGGGACTATGTAATCAGCCACCTGCATGACCCTCTGCCTGCTCTGATGCTGTAGGGCCGGGTCTTCGCTGCAGCGTTGCCACAGAGACTCATCCCTGATGTCGTCCTCACACTCGAACAGGTCACCTACAACGGCCACCGTCCCGATTGAGGTCTCCACAATGACGCTGACATCCTGCGAGGTATGCCCCGGGGTCGCTATTACGCTGATACCCGCAGCTATGACATACGGCCCGCCTGTAAAGTCATGCACGGTGTACAAGTCCCCGCGCGAGATATCGCGACAGACGATAAACACCGCCTCACGGAACAGATTGTTGTTACCGACGTGGTCGCAGTGACCGTGCGTGCAGACCACGTAGTCAATGTCGCCAGTCCCCAGGCCCTCGCCATTGAGACAGTCAAGGATTATCTCCCTGTCATGCGGACTGCCGGTGTCTACGATGAGGTTCTTTGGCCCCCTGACAAGGGTTATCGAACCATCGGCACGTATCTGGTTGTTGCCTAGCTCAATCGTGTAGCCAGGCTTTAGTACCTTTAACTCAATCATTAACAAAGAAAAAGACAAAGAAGGGGGCGGCTCTGCCCCCCCTCAGACCCCCCTGCAAGGGGGCCAGCCCCCTTGACCCCTTCTATGTCTTGTTTACCGAATATCCTTATAAACAAATCCTGAATTCGCATCCGTTGTCAATATTTCTGACCGATATGGTACCGTTCATGTTTTGTTCGATTAACGCTTTTGCCATATACAGGCCATTGCCTGTTCCACGTGCCTTGTGCTTGGTGGTAAAGTAGGGGTCAAATACCTTGGTTATTATATTGGGCGGGATGCCGCCGCCGTTATCGGCGATGGTTATGATTGTATGACCCGTGGAGTTGTCTTTGTAGGCATTTAGCTTGATAACACCATTGATAACGTTTCTTTGTTCGAATGCGTCCCTGGCATTGGTCAGGATGTTTAAGATTACCTGGGCAAACTCATTGGGAAAGCCCTGTATCATCAACTCATCATCCAATGTCTTGTCTATCACGATCCCCTTGTCTTTTATATATCCTGATAACAACATTATGGCTTTGTCTATTTCTTTGGCAATGTTGAAATGCCTTTGTACTTTGTCGTTGACATAGAAGTTTTGGAAATTGGCTATTATATCAGACAACGTGTTGAGCTCATACATCACAACGTCAACATTGCTTTCTATGTAGGCAATGTCTAATTCGTTATGCAAATAGGCGTCCTTTATGTCCTGGATTAACAGACCGATTGCACACAGGGGTTGCCGCCAGTGGTGGGATATGTTCATGAGCAACTCACTCATGGCGATATGGCGGGATTGCTCAAGCATGATCCTGTCTTTGACGAGATTCTTTTCAACTTCTTCATTAACTCTCTCTTGCAGATTCAGGTTTATATCCTTTATTTTTCGTTCAATCTCTTTACGCTCGGATATGTCTATGCCAATGCCGACAAGACATCGTTTGCCTTGAAGCTCTATCATGAATCCGTTGAAGTAGTAGGGGAGTAATCGGCCATACTTAGTGCAAAGAGTAGCTTCTACGTTGCCTTTGCCGTTTTTTAATGTGTCAGATATTGTCCTGACAATCGCTTCCCTGTCATCACCTGTAAAGAAATCAGTCGGTTGCATGGCAGATATCTCTTTGTCTGAGTATCCTGTAACAGTCTCCGTGTTTTTATTCCATCGCAGAAACTTACCCGTATCGTCAAAGAGATAAAACACCCCTGGCAGGGAATTTATAACCGCATCGGAAAATTTTATCTGCGCCAGTAACCTCTGTTGCAGCTCACGCCGTTCTGTTATGTCGATATGTATCGATACCCATACTGTGCCATGCCTGCCATGCTGAAAGGTTGACACGGTGGCATAGCACCAAAAAGGCGTGCCATCTTTTTTGACGTTGAGTATCTCACCGCACCATACCCCGTTTTTATTGAGAGATTGCATGATCTCACGGGCCTTTTCCATTGGGTCTGTATCCGTTGGCGCATTCAGGATGGAGACGTGGCGGCCCGCCAGTTCATCCTGCGCATAGCCAAACATCTTGTCAAATTGGGGATTGGTATAGACTATAACGCCGTCAGATGCCCGTACAAGCAATACACCCTCGGCAACGTTGTTTAGTATCTCCTGCGATAATCTGACCTCGTCCTCCAGGAAGTCACGCCGTGTGATGTCGTGGATCGTTGAACACACGTAGTCCTTGTCGCCTATCTTGATTATCCCAGGATATACCTCCACATCTTTGAGTTCACCCGTTGAGGTACGGTGACGGTTTTTCAGATATCGTAGCCTCCCCTGCCGGACACCCCTGACCATGCCGTTCAACTCTTCCTGCGGATTAAGTACAATATCCGTCAGTTTCTTGCGGCAAAACTCCTCCCTGTCATATCCGTAAAAGGCACACGCTAAATCATTTACTTCCACAATATACAAGGTCTCAGGATCATATACCCACATAATAGCTTGCGAGTGGGTGAATATCTCCCTGTACAGGGCTTCGCTTTTAAGCATGGCTGCCGACTACGGACAACAACGAAGCACAATCGTGAACTCAGCTCCATCGTCAACGTTTCTGACCGTCAGACTGCCACCCATGTTGGTCTCTATGATTGTCTTTGACATGTAAAGCCCTATGCCCGTACCGTCAGAGTCCTTGGTTGTAAAGTACGGTTCAAATATCTTTTCCATTATACCCTCCGGGATGCCACCGCCATTGTCTGTTATTGCTATTATTAGTTGGTCTCTGTCTTGAGAGTTGTGCAGTTGTATTTCGATCTTGCCATGTATCCTGTCTCCGGTACTACGTCTGTGCATTATGGCGTCTCGTGAGTTGTTGAGGATGTTGAGGACCACCTGCTTAAACTCATTGGGATAGCCTTCGGTAAACAGGCTTAAACCTTGTTGTGCCTGCACCCGGATATCTATGCCGTGCTTGTTAAAGAGATTGGTAAACATCGCCAGCAATTCCTCTATGGCCTGTTTTACATCAAAGCGGGCATTTTTCTTTGTCGGTTTGAAGAAATCCCTGAAGTCGTCGATTGTCTTTGCCATGAAATGGGTCTGACTCGTTATTAAATCAACCGACTTTTCAATATACTCCCTGGTGAGTTCGCCAAAACTGTAGGCATCCTTTAAGTCCATGACGGTGAGCGCCACGGCATTGAGGGGTTGCTTCCACTGGTGGGCTATGAGGCCGAGCATCTCTCCCATGGCGGCCATCTTGGATTGTTGTGTCATCATATGTTGCTGCCTCTGTGCCTTATCGATTGCCTGTTTTACACGTAATTCGAGGTTTGCGTTTAAGTCTCTCAGTTGCTCTTCCATCCTCTTGCGTTCAACCGCTATGGCATAGATGGCGGCCAGACGACTTATGATGTCGAGGTCTGTATCCGTATAGTCTCTCTCGGAGTTTGCCAGGGCAATCTGACCAATCAGCCTGTCTTGTATGATTGCCGGCACCGACATAAACCTTAGCAGCGGGACGTGCCCAGTAGGAACACAGCCTTTATACGCCGGATGCCCCTGGGGATTGTTTGTGTAAAACCCCTGTTTGGTATTTAACGCATGTCCCCATAGGGCGTTATAGCCACCCTCACCCCTTGGGAAGGCCAATCGCTGATGTCTGGCATCAACCGTACACTGGCCGTTTCTCATCATCTCTGTATGGGTATGTCCTACATCATCTCCGGTTGTCCTGTCTACTTCAGAGACATATCCGTGTGTGCTGTCGGTCAACTTCATTGCCTGTCTGTTTACGATAACGGCAATATCAACGATATCCTTATCCGGCGACAGCAGGGCCTCCGACAACTCAGCAACGGCCTTTTGGAGGTCAAGTTCCCTCTTCATCATCAGCTGGGCGTCCTTAATGTCGGAGATATCATGGAATATCTCAAACTTGGACACCGATCCGTCGATATTTAGTATCGGGGTATCAAAGAGTGAGTACGTCTTATTGTTCTTAGGCGAGTTCCACTGCCACGTAACGCTTCTGCCGGAGAACACCTCGTCATTCTTACACCACGGGCAGACTTCCGTTCTGCCATGAAAGTACTCATAGCACTTACGGCCCCCCGGTTGACCAAACTCACTGATAATCGCATCGTTTACAAACTCTATATCACAGGCACGGTTTACTATGTAGATGCCGTCTTTTATAGTCTCCATTATTCCCCTGAGCTTGTCCCTTTCGACCCTGATCTCCTCCACCATGTGTTTTTTGCCGGTGATATCCTCTGCCATGGCGATATAAAACACAGGTCGCTCATCGCTAATCCACAGCGGCACACATGTAAGACTCACCCATACCACGCTGCGATCCCTGCGGATGTATCGCTTCTCCATGTTAAACTGAGATAGCTCGCCGCTGACAAGACGCTCAATGTTGTCATGCTCAGGCCGTATGTCCGCAGGATACGTTAGCTCTTTAAAGGTGTCGCTCAACACCTCATCCCTGGAGTAACCAAGTATGTCACAGTATGCCTGGTTGATCTGTATCAACTTGTCGGTATATAACTCCTTGATGGCAATCCCCAGGGGCGCCTGTTCAAAGATAATCCTGGCCTTCTTTTCGCTCTCCTTCAGCCTTTCCTCAATGGCCTTCTGCCCTGTGATATCTCTGAATATTCCGATAATTAACCGCTCACTGTCTACACTGATAACGCTGGAGCTGATGCTGACAGTTAATGCCTGTCCGTCCTTACGAATGAGAGCAACCTCATCCATGTAGCTACCACCGGACATTAAGTGCTTCAGAAACAGCGGTGAAAATCCAGACTCTCCGGAAGAATCTGCCACCGGATGCAGTTGTCTCTGATGCATCCCGACGATCTCTTCCCTGGTCATGCCCAGCATCCTCTCTGCCATAGCATTTGCCTCTACGATGATCCCTGTCTCTTTGTTTGCTATGAATATGGCATCGTTGGCCAGTTGCACAAACGTCCTGTATTTCTCTTCGGAAGCCCTAAGTTGTACCGTCCTTTCTGCAACAAGTGCCTCTAATCTGTCGTATGCCCTGAGGAGTTCATTTTCGGCCTTTTTCCTGTCGGTAATGTTGTGCATGGAGACCACCGCACCAAGCCTGTTGCCTTTGCCGTCAATCAATGTCCTGCCCGTTGCCAACAGGACATAGGCCGGACCACTTCTTGGTGCTATAACCATTTCGGAATCCGTTACATCCTCCCCTCCAAGCGCCCTGAACAATGGAACGTCTTTTGTGCGCATCCTTGTCTTGCCATCGGCCAGGTACAGGTCGTAGTAATCAGCCCATTGCTCCGACAATAATGGTTCAGCCGGCAGGCCATGAAACTTATATGTCGCCTTGTTAAAGAGCCTCAACACACCATCGCTATCACAGGCCACTATACC
>NZ_JABXWD010000230.1 GCF_019173545.1 Candidatus Magnetobacterium casense
AGAAAGAAAGGGGCGGCTCCGCTTCTTTGTCGCTCCAGGAGGGGGCAGCGCCCCCCGGCTCAATGCGCTCCTGGCCCCCTTCAGAACCCCCCGCAAGGGGAGGGGCGAGCCGCCCCAGGCACGAAGAAGTCCCCTTGACCCCATTATTTCACACTCAATTATCATGCCTGAAAAAAACTGTGTCATTTTAGTATACCCCTTTTTTTTGTATTGCACGCACTCGAAATCTTGCAAAAGACAACACGGCTGTGCTATGCTAACCGAAATACGCACGCTTATGGCATGGCCGGTGTATAACAACCGGCTCGTCAAATTCGGTCTCCCCGGCACCCGGCGCCCGGCGCCAGACACCCGGCACACACGCCAGACGGGGGGCAGAGAAAGCGGAGGCTAAACCGAAAAGGAGGACTTTTTTAGTATGGTTGTTTCGATGAAGGAATTGCTCGAGTCCGGAGTACACTTTGGACATCAGATCAAGAGATGGAACCCAAAGATGAAAAGATATATCTTCGGCGAAAGAAACGGGATATACATAATCGATCTGCAAAAGACGGTAAAAGGCATAGAGGACGCCTACATGTACATCAGGGACATGGCAACTGCGGGTGCGGATATGTTGTTTGTGGGAACCAAAAAGCAGGCACAGGACTCCATAGCCGAAGAGGCACAGAGGGCCGGCGCCTTCTACGTCAACCAGCGTTGGCTGGGCGGTATGCTGACAAACTTCACCACCATCAAAAAGAGCATCGAAAAGCTCAAGAAGATCGAGGCCATGAAGGCCGATGGTACCTACGAGGTTCTTCCCAAAAAGGAGGTATCGGCCCTTGAGAAGGAGCGTACAAAGTTGCAGAAGAATCTCGGCGGTATCAAGGACATGCGTGTGCTGCCATCTGCACTCTTTGTCGTAGACCCGCGCCGGGAGAATATCGCTATTATGGAGGCCAAAAAACTCTCCATCCCAATCATAGCCATTGTCGATACCAACTGCGACCCCGATAACATAGACTACGTTATCCCCGGCAACGATGACGCCATACGGGCAGTAAAACTCGTCACCTCCAAGGTAGCCGACGCCATATTAGAGGGCAGGGCAGTGCTCAACAAAAAAATGGACGATGGCGTCCAGGATTCACAGATAGAAGAGAAAAAGGCTATGGAAGAAGCAGAAGAAAAGCAAAAGGAGGTAGTAGCGTAATGAGCATCTCAGCCAGTATGGTAAAGGAGCTAAGGGAACAAACCGGCGTTGGCATGATGGAGTGCAAGAAGGCCCTGACGGAGACCGACGGGGATTTCAACAAGGCAATGGACCTGCTCCGTAAAAAGGGACTTGCCTCGGCAGCCAAACGCTCTGGCAAAAAGGCTTCCCAGGGCGTGGTCTTTTCTTACATCCACATGGACAAGATCGGCGTGATGCTTGAGCTAAACTGCGAAACGGACTTTGTCGCCAAAACGGACGACTTCAAGGAACTGGCCAAGGACATAGCCATGCACATAGCCGCTGCCAATCCATCCTACATAAATCCCTCCGATGTTCCGGAGCAGGTCGTAGAGCGCGAAAAGGACATATACAGGGCACAAGTGGTTGGTAAACCGGCCAACATAGTGGACAAGATCGTGGAAGGCAAGCTGGACAAGTTCTACGCCGACACGTGCCTGGTCAAACAGATATTTGTAAAGGACACCGAAGGCAAATTGACCATCCAGGACATAATATCTGGCAAGATAGCCAAGGTCGGTGAAAACATCCTGGTCAGACGCTTTGTGCGCTACCAGGTGGGTGAGACGCTCCAGGACGAAGCGGCAGCAGCCGGTTGTGGTGACGTTGACACAGCCTCGGCCACCCAGTAGCACAGAGCGGGCAATGGATACACCGAAATACAAGAGAGTGCTGATCAAGTTAAGCGGCGAGGCCCTCATGGGCGCTGAGAGCTATGGCATATCGCCTGATATGGTGCTCTACGCCGCCGATGAGATCAAGGCCGTCTACGAACTTGGCGTCAACATGGCCATAGTCATAGGCGGAGGCAACATATTCAGGGGAGTGGGGGCATCCATCAAGGGCATAGACCGGGCAACGGCAGACTACATGGGTATGCTTGCCACGGTCATTAACGCCCTGGCCTTGCAAAACTCCCTCGAAAAAATAGACGTCCCCACGCGGGTACAATCGGCCATCGAAATGAGAGCGTTGGCTGAACCCTATATCAGACGTAAGGCCATCAGGCATCTGGAAAAGGGTCGCGTGGTCATCTTTGCCGCAGGCACGGGCAATCCATACTTTACTACGGATACGGCCGCCGCCCTGCGCGCCATGGAGATAGGTGCCGACGTCATATTTAAGGCAACTAAGGTCGATGGCATATACAGCGACGACCCCGTAAAAAACCCAACCGCCACGCGCTTTGACTCTATCACGTATAAGGAGGTACTCGCCCGTGGCCTGACCGTCATGGATTCCACGGCCATCACCCTGTGCATGGACAACAACCTCCCGATTATGATATTTAACCTGAAGAACAAGGGCGCCATCAAGGACGCGGTATTGGGGAAAAAGGTAGGTTCTTTAGTAGGAGGACATGCAGAATGAATAAGGAGCTTCAGCAGAAACTCAACTCCAGGATGAATGGCGTGATAGAGTTTCTCAAGAAGGAGTTTGCATCGATACGCACGGGCAGGGCATCGCTTGCGCTGCTCGATTCAATCACGGTGGATTATCACGGAAGCCACATGCCTGTAAACCAGATAGCAACCCTGGGGCTTCCAGACCCGCAGACGATCACAATACACCCCTGGGAGCAGAAGATCATACCAAACATAGAAAAGGCGATCCTGAAATCAGACCTCGGCCTTACCCCAATGAACGACGGTAAGATGGTCCGTATACCCATCCCGCCGTTGACCGGGGAGCGTAGGAAACAACTGGTCAAGGTGACAAAGAAAAAGGCCGAAGAGGCAAAGATCGCCATCAGAAATATCCGGCGCGAGATAAACGACGAACTTAAAAAACTAGAAAAAGACGAACACGTCAGCGAAGATGATACGAAGAAGTCTCAGGCAGAGGTGCAGAAGATTACCGATGCCTTTATAAAGACGGTGGACGAGGTACTTGCACACAAGGACAAAGAGATAATGGAGGTATGACGTTGCAGATAAACTTTATGCTTAAGGTGGAGGATGCCAAACTGCCTGATATCCAGAAGGCGTTAAAGGGTGCCGGTATTAAGGTCAAGAGTATTGTCGAGCTACATAAAGAGGGCACCCCGGAGGTGGCTAACACTCCGGAGGTAGTCAACGCACAGGACGGCAACACGAAAGGGGGACAACAGTAGTGGCGATAAACAACACAAATTCCGACATAAACGATGACGATTACGACAGAAGAGAGGATGCCAACGCCATGGCGCCCACCCCGGAAGAGGTCAGACTCAACGGTGTCAAGAAGGTACTCTTGCATGAACGTCAACTGCTCCTGAAGGAGGCCAAGATGGAGATATCCAACTTCACCAGGGGCGAGGAGAAGCAACTCGTTGAGGCGGCCCTCGATGATGGCGACTGGTCTGTGGTGGATATTGCCGGAGAGATTATCTTGCAGAAGCTGCATCACCATAAGATAAAGCTAAACAAGATAGACGAGGCGCTGAGGAAGATCAAGAATGGCTCCTATGGGGTGTGCGAAGATTGTGGAGTGCATATAAGCGAAGCGCGTCTAAAGGTGCTGCCATATGCAACTATGTGCGTAGAGTGTAAGGAGAAACGGGAAAAACTAGAAGAGATAGAAAAGGAACATTCGTTTCAATAACAGACCCGTTCCGGTGAAAAACCCCTGGCAGGGGCGTTTGCAGGGGCAATTTGCAGGGGTCACGAACTTTGTTTATACAGGTCTACGGCTACTACCACTACGCACATGACCGCAACGATGGCAATGATGGTGAGGTGTGAGAGCTGTTTGCCTGCAAAGGCCAGTATGAGTATAGTCAGGGCTGTTATTAGTCTCAGGATATCGGGGTCTCGTTTGGTTTTACTGACGATTGTGGTAGAGGCAAAACGGACCGTCCACAAGGTGAGCAGGCAACAGATGACGGAGCCGCAAAATACCCATCGTATACTATCTGACAGGGTTGGGTTTAGTGTGGGGTTTGCGGAGCTGGAGATTATCAGCTCGACCCCCACGGCACTTGCAGTGATGAATATGGCCAGTGGCAGGTGTGAATATATCCATAGGTTGTAGGTGTGGAAGAGCCGTTCTTCCAGCTTATCCCACATATCGGTGCTATCGGGGTTTTCGAAGTACATAAGCCATAGGCTGATGACGATACTGAGTCCTGCTATGGCGGTGGCCAGTGATGCAGGTGTCCAGCTCAGGTTGTATATACCGCGCACAACCCCCGATATAGATTCTCCGAGGACTATTATGATGAACAACCCAAATCGTTCCGGCAGGTGCATAAGATGTGGGGGAAACTCGACCTGCACCTTGCCCAGGATTAGGGGGGTTGCGTAGTCTACAATTATTGCTATGCCCCAGAGTATAAACCGGTACGGGACAGGTACAAAGACGGAGACAAACCATATGGCCGCCGCAATGGAAAACCCCAGCATATAGCCCTTGATCAAGACACCGGCATCCTTAACGTAGTACATGGCCCGGAGGTACTGCACCATGAGCACCATGCGCACTGCCACGTAGCTCAGGGCAAATGCCACGGAGGATTTACCAAAGCCGTTGGAGGCACTGATGGCCATGGCCATTACGGCAAACATCTGCAAGATGGTGAGCATTCGGTGTCCCATGTCGTCGGTATCAAAGCGCGTTGCGTAAAATGTTGCCCCCACCCACGACCACCAAACCGGTATGAACAAAAAGATGTATTGAGCAAATCCGGTCATGGATAGATGGTGTTTTAGGAAATCCGCCAGTTGCGCGACAACCACCACAAAGATGAGGTCATAAAACAGCTCAAACCATGTTGCGTGTCGTTCTTCTTCGCCAGTGTGGGCGCCAGCGCGTAATTGCGGGGGCTGCCATATGTTTGTCTTCATAAACGCTCCTTATTAAAAAACATTGTTAGATTCGATAGCACCACAATCAACCGTGGAGTCGGGATTTGTGGCACTTTTATACCTTCATAATGGCATTGTTGCTGTGCTTAAATCAATGTGATCACTCTTGAATGGAGTGGTACCATAGCATCGGCCTTAACAGACGGATTATTAGTTTTGCTTCTAAATGTAAGTTCCTTGATATTACATGGTTTTTTCATTGTACCCTCTTCTTTTCAGCTTTGCTTCTAAATAAGACCTCATGCCCAGTATGGAACATACTTTGCGTACCGCCTGGAGCTGTTATTAGGATCATCAAACTTCACTAATCCATCGGTGAAAGCATCAGAGATAATACGCGATACCGTTTCTGCCTTATTTTCAGGCAAGCAGAAACGCTCTCTCAAACTCTGGTTTGTCATCTTTTGATTGCTTACATAACGCAAACAGGTATCTTCTTTAAATTTCATGGTAACTATACTTTTACGCATCCTGGATTCCTGGTCAAGCCAGGAATGACACACTTGGAAAACGGCTGTAACCGTCATTCCTGCGAAAGCAGGAATCCATGCCTTTTACCGTGAAATAATTTTTACCCTGCTTTTTAAAGAGGATAC